>NZ_JBAIYV010000012.1:0-70861 GCF_036763075.1 Desulfotomaculum sp. 1211_IL3151
AAGATGAGATTTCCCACTACGGAAGTAGATAAGATCCCATGGAGACAACATGGTAGATAGGCCGGGAGTGTAAGAGCAGCAATGTTTTCAGCTGACCGGTACTAATCGATCGAGTTCTTGACCAAAGAAGAAGACGCAATACGAAGTAGCTGTTTAGTTTTGAGAGAACAGATAAAACTAGTCAAAAGTATATAAGTTTCTGGTGGCGATACCGGAGGGGGTACACCTGTTCCCATCCCGAACACAGCAGTTAAGCCCTTCAGGGCCGATGGTACTTGGAGCTCACGCTCCTGGGAGAGTAGGTCGCCGCCAGAGTATTTTTAAAACCCTACAGTTATGATGACTGTAGGGTTTTCTTATATTGAAGGTGCCGGGTGTTGAGTTAATGATTTGTTGAATTGTAACCCATGGCAAATTAGGTATAATTAGGGTACCAGTTTATCTAGGGGGGCGTAAGATGCAGGAAAAACACCATCAAAAAGAGTTTGAAGTTCATTATTATGAGGTTAACCAGTACCAGGAGGCTACTCCGGTATCTGTTCTTAATTACTTAGAGGAAACGGCCATTGCACATTCAGAGGCAGTGGGGTTGGGCTTAAATAGACTGAAGTCCGAGGGGATTGCCTGGGTGTTGAATCGTTGGCGTGTACAGATGGAAAGATACCCCCAGTGGAATGAGAAAATAATTGTGGAAACATGGCCATCTCATTTTGAACGTTTTTACGCCACAAGGCAGTTTTATATTAAGGACATAAAAGGGAAAATTCTAGGACGGGCCACAAGCCTATGGATCTTTCTAAACATTGAAAAGAAAAGGCCTTTAAGAATACCAGCCGAGTATATGCTTACCTATGGGCTGGAGTCACAAGGTGTGTTCGAGGACCCCTTTAGTGAGCTATATAATTTAGAGAATCCTGAGGTGTTCAAAGAGTTCTATGTTAGGCGCAGCGATATTGATACCAATGAGCATGTTAACAATACCAAATATATGGAATGGGTACTGGAAACGGTTCCCGCCGAAATATATAAGAACCATATACTCCAATCCTTTGAGGTCATCTACAAAAAAGAAGTTGGCTTGGGTTCAATAATTTCAGCTGCTAGCCAGCCCATAGAGGAGTTGGGAAAGCCTACCTTTGCCCATACCATTAAAGAGAAGAACCAGGATTATCATTTAGCGCTGGCTGAGACACGTTGGGTAAAAAGAATAAAAGAAAGATAAAGAAATAATTGTCAACATTGGAAAACTTAATATGTATTACATAAAATAGTTCAATTACAAAACGAATATATTCTGCTATAATAAAGGCATGTCCCGCATTATTACTATAATCTTGATTACAGAAAGGGGATCATGCATGAAAAAAAGACTTGTTGGGGTGTTAATGGCTGGGGTTTTTATGTTTTCCTTTAATTCCGCTGCCCTTGCCCATGAGGCACCAGTAGCTCATAAAACCTATTACTTTAATTATGGTGATCATGAATATTTTAAGGACTATGTGCATTATAAAGACTACAAACATTACAAGCATTATAAGCATTACAAACATGTAGATTCTAAAGACTATAAAATGTTCTTAAAGTATATGAAAGATCAAGGTGTTAAAAATTTTGATTACAAGGATTATCTAAAGTGGTTAGAACAATTTAAAGAAAAAAACCATAGTTTTGGAGTCGTTCACTTACAAGGTTATAAAAATGGAGTAGCCCAATATAAATAAGTTGTTACAAACCGAATAAACAACTAGCCAATTTTCACTGTCTAAGTGGAACTTGGCTTTTTCTTTTAATTAAAGGTTTATTCTTAGTGCTATTACTGTTAAAATATGTTGTATCATCATAGGGTAACAATCCTAGTGGGGGAGCTTCTATCATGATCAATAACATTGTAATAAAGAAAGCAGTCCTTTTTCTACTACAGTTGTTCTGGTTTTCCTTAGGATTATTTATTTGCGCCTTTTCAGTTGTACTAATTTTAGAATCAAATCTAGGTTTAGGTCCCTGGGATGTTTTTCATATTAGTATGACGAATTACATACCCTTAACCTTTGGTCAAGTGAATATTGCGACCGGACTGCTTTGTGTTATCATAGCTTACCCAATGGGCATAAAGCCAAATTTTGGTACAATTCTGAATATGCTCATGGGTGGTATATTTATCGATTTCATCATGAAGGCTAACCTTATCCCACCTACTATTACATACTTACAACAGTATTCCTACCTTTTCGTTGGCATCTTTTGTTTTGGTCTAGGAACAGGGACCTATATCTCAGCAAACATGGGAACCGGGCCAAGGGATAGTTTAATGATGGGTCTTCACCGATCAACCGGCCGGAGCATTGGTTTAGTACGAACGATCCTGGAAGTGCTTGTAGTTACGTTAGGCTTTTTGTTAGGTGGGAAAATTGGCCTGGGAACATTAATATTTTCCTTTACCATTGGCTGGTTCACTCAAATGTTTTTAGCGTTGTATTATTGGATTGGCAGACAAAGCTGGTTTACTAAATGGTTGCATTTATTAACTAGTGAAGAGGTCAATGTTAAAGTCAAAAAACAAAATCTTACGAGGGTGTTTTTCAAAAAATGCAGGAGAATGAAAAGATAGATCGAATTATTTTTTTAATAATATTATGAAACTTAGTTTTACATTATGAAACATCAAAGCTTTGGCAGATAGGAGTGATTTTGTGGGTTTAGAAGCTTTTGATTTGACAGGTAAAGTTGCTATTTTCGTAGGGGGTGGTGGTGGTCTCGGTAAAACGATAAGTTTAGGTTTGGCCAAAGCGGGGGCCAATGTCATACCGGTTAGCCGGAGCAAACAACGTAACGAAGAAGTTGTAAAAGAGATCGAAACGCTAGGAGCGCAATCTTTATTAACTACAGTGGATGTGACCAAGGAGGAAGAGGTTCAACACTTAGTAGAAGAAGTAATGACTAAGTTTGGCCGCATTGATATTTTGATTAACGCAGCAGGAATAAACTATAAAAAGCCTGTTACAGAATTAACTGCGGCAGAATGGGATCATGTGATTGCTGTAAACCTAAGGGGAACTTTTCTTTGTTGTAAGCTGGTGGGAGAAAAGATGTTGGCCCAGAATTATGGGAAAATTGTTAATATCGCCTCCCTTGGCTCCCATTTAGGAATTACCCGCTCCGCTGCCTATTGTGCCAGCAAGGGTGCAGTATTACAGCTAACCAAGGTGCTGGCGGCTGAATGGGCCACCCATGGCATCAATGTAAACTGCATCTCACCGGGTTACTTCAAGACAGCACTTAACGAGAAAATGCTATCAGAAAAAGAAACCTACGAAAAGATTATGAATCGTACGCCAATGCAAAGGTTAGGAGTGCCGGAGGATTTGGTAGGTGCAACTGTGTTCCTTTGCTCCGATGCGGCAAAATTTATTACCGGGACGACCATAGAGGTAGATGGCGGTTTTCTATCGATGGCTTTATAACGTGACCGGAGGGATAGAAAAATGAAAACCATGCAAGCTATTGTTTGGCAAGGTAAAGAACAACTGAACTTTCAAGAGGTGCCGAGACCAGTATTAAATTGTGGTGAGGTTCTGATCAAGGTTCATTATGCTGGGATTTGTGGCTCTGACCTGGGAATCTACTTGGGTAAACACCCACGGGCCAAAGCCCCTTTAATCATGGGTCATGAATTTACCGGCGAGGTGGCGGAAACATGTTTACCGCCAGACAGTACGATTCAAGTGGGGGATAAAGTGACCGTAAATCCACTAATATCCTGTGGCCACTGTCAACCCTGTCGAACTGGCAACGCCCATGTTTGTAGAAGCTTGGCCCTGGTAGGGATAGATATTGATGGTGGTTTTGCAGAGTATGTTAAGGTGGATGCTGCTAAGATCGTAAAAATACCAGTTAATCTACCGCTGGATCTGGCCTGTTTGGTCGAACCTGTGGCAGTTACAGCCCATGCTATCAGAAAGTCTGCCCTGAAGGCAGGAGATACTGTGGCAGTGCTGGGTGGTGGACCCATTGGGTTACTAACTGCAATTACTGCCAGATTTGCCGGTGCTTCAGAGGTTATAGTTTGCGAGATTAGCGAAAGCAGACGAGAACTGGCTAAAAACCTGGGTTTTAAAGTGTTGGATTCAGCCAATAACCCAGAAGGGGAAATAATTAAGCTTACTGGTGGAAATGGTGTCGATATCGTCTATGAGGCAGCAGGTGCTCCTGCAACAGCCTTACTTGCTACCCGATTAGTGAAAATTACCGGCCAAATTGTAGTGGTTAGTGTCTTTAAAGAGCCTAGCAAAATTGATTTACGGGCAGTGAATTTTAATGAACTTTCCATCATTGGTGTCAGAGTATATGAGCCAAGGGATTATGAAGTGGCATTACACATGTTGCAGCAACGAAAGGAAATAGAGCAAGTGATATCTCATCGTTTCCCCTTGGAAAAAGCCCAAGATGGCTTCGAATTGATGCTAAGTACGGGAAACTCGATGAAGATATTATTTACTCCCTAAATTAAGACAAAAATAAAACAATGTTTTGAAGAATGAAACAAGTCTGAAGGAATTTTGAAAAGTCTGTCGAATAATTATGATACACAGCGTGCGATTATTTTTTACTAAACAATGCAAAACAAGGTTTCATAATATGAAACAAAGGTCATATCAAAGTAATAATCGCAAATACCCATTGTGAGTCCGGAGTTATCCTATTTCCTGGGGGGTGATCCGTTAATTAAGTAATTGATATGGGTGGTTATAAAAATACGAATGTTTATAGGAGGTCAAACATGAAAAAACTGTCTAAAATTGCCTTAAGTGTTCTGAGTATTATGTTATTCAGTATTTTCTTAACCGGTTGCGGTGGTGGCGGTGAAGAGAAAAAAGATGCTGCTTCCCCTGAACAAGGTAAAACCATCACCCTTAAGGTAGCTCACTACTTTGCCGATGAACACCCACAGAATATTGCCTTAAAAGAAAAATTTAAGCCCATGGTTGAAGCAGAGTCCAACGGACAAATTAAAGTAGAAATTTACCCCAATGCTACCCTTGGCTCTGAGGAACAGTTTATTGATGGAACAAAAAACGGTAGTGTAGAAATGTGTGTCACCGGTGGACTGATTGCTAAAGACCTGCCAATGGTTGGTTTGACAGAAATGCCCTTATTATTCCGTGATTATGCCCATGCAGAAAAGGTACTTAATGGTGAAATTGGTAAAGAAATCGTTAAAGGCATGGAAGAAAAAATGGGTACCCGCACCTTAGCCTGGACTGCCAATGGTTTCCGGGTTGTGTCTTCCGGTAAACCCTTTGAGAAGTTTGAGGATTTTAAAGGTTTTCGATTAAGAATTCCCAACAACCCCATCTATGTGGAAATGGTTAAAGGCCTTGGTGCTAACGCTATGCCCATGCCGATCTCTGAGACATTTACGGCCCTGGAGCAAAAAGTAATTGATGGTCAGGAAAACCCCTATGCAACCTTAAAGGCTTCCGGTATGTATGAGGTGCAAAAATATGTGGTAGATACTCGTCACCTATTCTCCCCTAACCTCTACATGATTAACGAGAAGTTCTGGCAAGGTTTAGATCCTAAACTGCAAGAAGTTCTTCAAAAGGCAGCTAACGAATCAGCAGCTTACGAGTGGAAGCTATTAGAAGAAAGCGAACAAAAGGACATTGAGTTCTTGAAGGAAAAGGGTCTGACTGTTGTCTTCCCGGATGAAACCTTCAAGCAAAAACTGATTGAATCTCAAAAACCTGTACAAGAATGGTTCTACAAAACCTATCCTGGTACCAAAGAAATGGCTGATAAGATCATGGCTGTGCAGTAAAACTGGCTAAATACTGCCTCCCCTATGGGAGGCAGTATTATTCAAAGACGGAGGTGACAAAATGTCTGAATCCATTTCTAAAATAACTCGTGGTGTATACAAGTTACTAGATTATTTGATGTTTTTATCGTTAGCCGGCATGGTATTGTTAGTGTTTGTAAATGCTGTCCTCCGCTATCTTTTCCAAGAAGCAATTGTTTCTAGTGAGGAGTTATCCCGTTATTTATTTGTTTGGACTATCTTTTTAGGAACCATTACTGCCTATAAGGATAATCAACATATTGGTGTGGATCTTATTACCTCCAAATTAAAGGGTGTACCAAGGAAAGCTGTTGACTTTGTAGGTTATTTTTTGATTCTTATTGCAGTAGGAGTTATGCTTTCCGGAGGTCTGGGTTTTACTAAAATTGCTATGTCTACCCTAGGACCAGCTACCGGAATCCCTTTCTCTTTTATCTCCGTTTCCTACGTATTAGCTGCGGTAATGATTGGCTTTATCACGATTGGTAAAATTATCAGCCTTTGTAAAGGGGAGAAGAAAGTATGGCATTAGGTGTATTTTTTGGCAGCCTCTTTCTCTTGTTGACCCTGGGAATTCCCATTGCATTGGTATTGGTGCTGTGTGGAATTATTCTAATGCTCTTTCTGGGTAATTTTGATGCTCAAATTATTGCCCAAAACATGGTTTATGGTGCCAACAGCTTTCCCCTGATGGCCATTCCTTTCTTTATGCTGGCGGGAGAAATCATGGGACATGGCTCCCTTTCAAAGAAGATTGTGGAATTTGCGATGGTTTTAGTTGGACGCATTAAAGGCGGCTTAGGTTATGTGGTGGTTTTGGCCAGCATTTTGTTTGCAGGCCTTTCCGGCAGTGCGGTGGCTGATACAGCTGCCTTAGGCAGTATCTTAATTCCCCTCATGGTACGTGAAGGTTATAGAAGGGATACATCAACGGCCCTGGTGGCAAGTTCAGGCTTGATTGCGCCCATTATTCCGCCGAGTATTCCAATGATTGTTTTTGGCGTTACGGCTGGGGTTTCAATTACAAAATTGTTTATGGCAGGTATCGTTCCAGGTTTGATCCTGGCCACGTCGCTTATGATTACCTGGACAATTATTGCTAGGAAAAATAACTATGCAAAGGGTAAGGCATACACGACGGCTGAGGCTATCCAAGTTTTTAAGGAGTCCATCTGGGCTTTATTAATGCCTATCATCATCGTGGGCGGTATCCGGTTTGGTATCTTTACACCCACCGAGGCGGGAGCTGTAGCGGTAGTTTATGCTTTGCTGGTGTCTATGTTGGTTTACAAAGATGTAAAATTCCAACATTTGCCACCAATCTTTGTGGCCGCTGCCAAAGGGACTGCTGTGGTAATGTTTGTAGCTTCTGCTGCGATGGCTGTGGCCTGGCTTTTGACCGTTGCCCAAATTCCTACTCAGGTGGCAGAACTTTTTGGCTCCCTTGCCGCCAGTCCCATTATGTTATTGATCGCCATTAACATATTCCTGTTCATACTAGGCATGGTAATGGACTTAACCCCTGCCATATTGATTTTTGCTCCTGTATTAATGCCCCTCATTTTGAAGGCAGGTATAGATCCTGTTTATTTCGGAGTAATTATGATTCTGAACTTAGTTATTGGGTTAATTACACCGCCCATCGGCACAGTTCTTTATGTGGGCTGTGGTGTAGGTCATGTTACGCTGGTAGAATTGGTGAAGAAAATCTGGCCCTTCCTGTTGGCAGAGTTAGCAGTATTAGCACTCCTTATTGCTTACCCTGAGATCGTTATGACACCACTTGGCTGGTTTACTAAGTAGGAGGTTGAATGTAGATGCCAATTCCTGGCGATTTTTCAGAAATTGAGAGAATTTTAGATGAAGTCTTAGTTCCCAGGTTTGTTAAAGTACGCCAACTTTTTCATGCCCCTAAAATAGAGAAGGTAGATGCCGCTGTATTTGAGGGGTTAAATAAAGAGAAGATTAAGAGGTTGCTTCATCCGGGTATGAAGGTGGCAGTGGCAGTGGGCAGCCGCGGCATTACTAATATTGCTCAAATTACCAAAACCACACTGGAATTTCTAACAACCCAGGGTGTAGAGCCCTTTATTATCCCGGCTATGGGCAGCCATGGCGGAGCCACTGCCGAAGGACAGAAAGAAGTATTGGAGACCTTGGGTATTACCGAAGAGTCTATGGGAGTGCCCATCCTTTCCTCCATGGGGGTAGAGCAGGTGGGTGAGGCCAATGGCCTGCCGGTCTTTGTGGACAAGCATGTGCTGGCAGCCGATGGGGTTATCATTATCAACCGCATTAAGCCCCACACTGCTTTCCGTGGTGTCATTGAAAGCGGCATTGTAAAGATGAGTGTAATAGGATTGGGCAAACAAAAGGGTGCCGATTCCTGCCACCAGTTAGGAATGAATCACTTTGATCAAAAACTGATTCCTGCCAGTAAAATAACCTTTGAAAAGGCAAATTTACTCTTTGGAATTGCTATTTTAGAAAATGCCTATGATCAAACCTCAGAAATTCATGCTGTTCCAGTGGATGAAATTTTGGAAGTGGAACCCAAGCTCCTGGAAAAGGCCAAGGAACGAATGCCCAGGATTCTATTTAACCCGCTGGATGTTTTGGTTGTAGATGAGATAGGCAAAGATATCAGCGGTGATGGTATGGACCCCAATGTAACTGGTCGATTTTCCACTACCTTTGCCAAAGGTGAACTTATAACAGAGCGCATTGTGGTACTGGGTTTAACTGAAAAAACCGAGGGAAATGGTAACGGCGTGGCACCCGCAGATATTACAACCATGCGGCTCTATAATAGCTTTAATATGGCCAAAACCTATATTAACGCCCTTACAGCAGCTTTTCCTCCCACCGTACGCATTCCTATGGTGATGCGCAGTGATGACTATGCCATCCGGTGTGCTATCAAAACCTCCTATTGTTTACAACCAGAGAAGCTTAGGATCGTACGCATCAAAAATACCCTGCATCTGGAGGAAATCTATATTTCAGAGGGATTGCTTGCCGAGGCAATGGCCAATCCGCAAATCGAGATATTAGGTGAACCGGAACCCTTTCAATATGACGAATTCGGCAATTTACTAACAAACTATTAATTAAGAGGGGCTATTTATAGTGGTGGAGGAGGAATTTTCCTGTCTACTGTAAAATTAAAAGGAGTAACCCCCTTGTTACGGTTTTTAAAGATGTCTCCTTTGAAATTCAGATGACGAATCAATTTGGTGAAAGTGGGTGGTTCCTTTGACCACACGTGTTGGACAGACTGTTCAGTCCCTAGAGCGGGCCTTGAAAATTTTAGAGGTTTTAGGAAATCATCAAAAGGGTTTGGGGGTTACTGAACTGGCCCATGAAGTGGACCTGCATAAAAGCACTGTTCACCGCCTCCTCGGTACCTTAGCCCAGAGGGGATTTGTGGAGCAAGATTCTGAGACAGAAAGATATAAGCTTGGACTAAAAATAATTGAGCTAAGCAATAAGATGTTAACGAATATGGAAGTGCGCCAGGAGGCCAGGCCTTACCTGGAGGAACTCATGCAATTTGCCAATGAGGTCGTACATCTATGTGTGTTAAGACAGGGAGAGATAGTCTACATCGACAAGGTTGAGTGTCCCAGTACCATACGTATGTACTCGCAAATAGGCCGTCGGGGTCCGGTACACAGTTCAGGTGTTGGTAAGGCCATTTTGGCTTTTCTGCCCCAGGAAGAAGTGGTAAGAATTCTCCAGGACAAGGGCATGCCACGCAAAACACCGAATACAATTACAGATATAGATGAGATGCTCAACCATTTGGCAGAAATCAGGCTTCAGGGTTACTCAGTTGATGAAGTAGAAAACGAATTAGGTATTCGTTGCGTTGCTGCACCGATTTGGGACCATGCAGGACAGGTTGTTGCCTCCATCAGTGTTGCAGGACCAGAATCCCGGGTAACAAGGGAAAGAGTTCCTGAATTAGCGTCCAAGATCAAAGAGACGGGCTTAATGATTTCTCACCGTCTGGGGTATTGCCCTTAGGGCTTACTTTTTTCACTATTTGGAACGATGTTTTACATGATGAGATACCCTGGGACGGTAACGGAAGATATGAGGTGAGCTTAGGTGAATTTTGAATGTGTAAAGGAAACCGGAGTTGTTTCCATTGTTCGTGGTGTTAAAAAAGAAGAATTGATTCCTTTGGTAAGTGCCCTACAGGAAGGGGGCATAAAAGCGGTGGAAGTAACCTGTAATACCCCCGGGGCCATTGACATGATTAACCAGCTCAGGACCCACTTTGACAAGGAAATGTTTGTGGGGGCAGGTACCGTTTTGGATAAAGAAACAGCCTCCCTGGTAATTGCCGCGGGTGCTCAGTTTATTCTTAGTCCGCATCTTTCGCAGGAAGTTATAGAGGTGGGAAATCTTTATGGCAAGCCAGTGGTACCGGGAGCAATGACCCCCACGGAAGTTATTCAGGCCATCCGCTGGGGAGCTAAGATGGTAAAAATATTTCCGGCCGGAGTGCTGGGAACCCAATATTTTAAAAATATTTTAGGACCTTACCCCCATGCTCAGATGATGGTGGTAGGCGGGGTAAATATAAACAATGCTGCTGACTTTTTAAGGGCTGGGGCGACTTCCCTAGGAACCACGGATTTGTTCAAAGCCATGGCCGAAGGAGGAACGAAGGAAGTGATAGCTAGGTCTAAGGCATATCTTGAAATCGTTCAAAGGGTTAGACAGGAGAGTGCCTAGTTAGCTATTAGCCATTAGTCGTTAGCCAACTATCTAAAAAAACTTCTAAAGGCTAAAAGCTAGCTATAGTAATGGGCACATTTACGAAACAGGTAGGTGAGATTTTATGCCAGAGGTTGTTACATTAGGAGAAACAATGGTTTTGATGAATCCCGAAAGCTCAGGACCGTTAAAATATATTAGTCAGTTTACTAAACAAATTGGGGGCGCGGAATCCAATTTTGCCATTGGGGTGGTTCGATTGGGTCATAGTGCTGGCTGGATAAGCAGACTCGGTACGGATGAGTTTGGTAAATATGTACTTTCCTTTATTCAGGGTGAGGGGGTGGATACATCCCAGGTAAAATTTGATGCCTCAGCCCCCACTGGCTTGTACTTTAAAGAGCGGCGGGAATACGGAGAAAGTAAGGTTTATTATTACCGCAAAGGTTCAGCAGCCAGTTGGATGTCACCGGAAGATCTTAATGCCGATTATATTGGCTCGGCTAAAATACTGCACATCAGCGGCATTACTCCAGCACTGAGTGAGTCTTGCCACCAGACTATCAAAGAGGCTGTGGCAATGGCTAAAAGACGGGGTGTAACCGTATGTTTAGATCCAAATATTCGCCTGAAGCTATGGGAGAAAGATAGGGCACGTCAAGTGATAATGGAATTAGCTGCCCAGTCAGATATTATTTTGCCTGGAGTCAACGAAGGTGAGATGCTTTTAGGTGAATCTGATCCAGAAAAAATTGCTGCTCAGTTTTTGGCATTAGGGGTGCAAACGGTTGTTGTCAAGCTTGGTAAGAAGGGTGCCTATTATGCAACTGCCACAGAGCATAAATTGGTTCCGGGCTATCCCATTGACAAGGTAGTCGATCCCATTGGTGCAGGTGATGGTTTCGCAGCGGGCTTTGTTGCAGGTCTGTTAAAAGATTACTCCATGGAGGAAGCCGTAAAGCTGGCCAATGCAGTGGGTGCCATGGCTACCACAGTAATTGGTGATGTAGAAGGACTGCCTACGATGGATGAGGTAGCTGTATTTAGGGGCCATAAAGAAGGGATTGATCGATAATGAATGGTTTTGCTGGATTAACAAAAGTTGGTGTTATACCCGTGGTTCGAGGGAGCCAACCGGAGACAATCATTCATTTGGCTAAGGCTTTGCAAGCTGGCGGAATTAACAGCATGGAGATTACCATCGAAACACCGGGGGCATTGGAAGTAATCAAGAAGGTTACCTCAGAAATGGCTGAAAATTTTATTGTCGGGGCAGGTACTGTGCTGGATGGTGAAACTGCTCGCTTAGCTATTTTGTCCGGAGCACAGTTTATTGTTTCGCCCAGCCTGCATCCAGACGTTATTACTGTGGCCAAGCGTTACGGCAAACCAGTTGCCCCAGGGGCAATGACTCCCACAGAAATTGTTCGGGCTTACGAACTAGGGGCTGACCTAGTGAAGGTCTTTCCTGCCAGCACCCTAGGGGCAAAATATATTAAAGATATCCGTGGACCATTGGGTCACATTCCGATCATGGCCACCGGCGGTATTAATGTAAATAACGCAGCCGAGTTCATTAAGGCTGGCTGCCTGGCCTTAGGTGTTGGTGGATCCTTGGTTTCCCAACAGGTCATTGCGGAAGGTAATTGGAGCTATATTACGGAGCAAGCCAGTCAATTAGTGGAAGCAGTTTGCAGTGCCAGATTATAAAAACCGATCGAGGTGACTAAAATGTCAAATCTAAAAGTTGTGGTAACTGATTACGAATATTCAACCCTTAAGTATGAGGAAGAAGTGTTGGCACAAATAGGAGTTAGCCTGGTACCCGCCCAATGCAAAACAGAGGAAGAACTGATAGAAGCTTGCAAAGATGCAGATGGTCTGCTGAATCAATATGCACAACTGACACCAAGGGTTATTCAAGCTTTGGAAAAGTGCAAAGTTATTGGACGTTATGGTGTGGGAATAAATACAGTGGATCTGGCTGCTGCCACAGAGAAGGGTATCTGTGTGGTAAACGTACCTGACTACTGCATGGATGAAGTTTCTGATCATGCCATGGCCCTGCTTTTAGCCTGTGCTCGTAAAATAGTACGAATGAACAATGAAGTGAAAAAGGGCAATTGGGACTATAAGGTATCTGTACCTGTTTACCGTCTCAGGGGCAAAAACCTGGGCTTAATTAGTTTTGGCAGAATTGCCCAAACTCTGGCCCAAAAGGCCCAAGCCTTTGGTTTAAATCTATTGGTTTTTGATCCCTATATTCCAGATGCTGTGGCGGATAAATTTGGTGTAAAAAAAGTAAGTTTGGAGGAATTGTTACAAACCTCGGACTTTATTTCCGTACACGCCCCTTTGAATGCAGAGACGGAACATCTGATTAGTGAAAAAGAGTTAAAAAGGATGAAAAGATCAGCCTTTATTATTAACACCGGGCGGGGACCTGTTATTGATGAGGAGGCACTGGTTAAAGCCTTGCAGGAGGGATGGCTTGCGGGTGCTGGTTTAGATGTCCTAGAGATTGAACCAGTACGTTCAGACAGCCCCCTGTTGGAGATGGATAATGTCATTCTAAATCCTCACGTGGCCTGGTATTCGGAAGAAGCAGGCACTGATTTGCAAACTAAAGCAGCCCAGGGGGTGGCCGAAGTTTTACAAGGTTACTATCCCAGGAATCTCGTAAACAAAGAAGTTAAAGGAAAAGTAAACTTAAAAGAGCGTCTATAAGTTGAAATAAAGGGGGTCGCAGCATTGTTTCATCGTAGTAAAGAAATTCTTCATTTCCCTGACTGGGCCCTAAACCGTTCCCTCTACAAGTCAATGGGTTATACCGATGAGGATTTGGATAAACCACTGGTGGCAGTGGTTAACTCCTGGAATAACGTGGTTCCCGGCCATTATAACTTACGGGAAGTAAGTGAAGCAGTTAAAGCGGGTATTCGGGCGGCAGGCGGCACCCCTGTGGAGTTTGGTACCATCGCTGCCTGTGATGGAATTGCCCAGGGACATGAAGGGATGAGATATATCTTACCGACCAGGGACCTAATTGCTAATGATATTGAAATGATGATTCAGGCCCATCGGTTTGATGGCATGGTTTTATTAGGTTCTTGTGATAAGATTGTCCCGGGTATGCTGATGGCTGCCGCAAGGTTAGATATACCAGCTATCTTTGTTAATGGTGGGCCCATGCTGCCCGGTCACTTTCAGGGCAAAGACACCGACAGTTCCATCGTGCAGGAGAGTTTGGGCACTTTAAAGGCAGGGGAAATGACCATGGCAGAGTACAAGGAGTTAGAAAACTGTGCCTGTCCGGGACCTGGTTCCTGTGCTATGTTAGGTACCGCCAATACAATGTGCTGTCTGGCCGAGGCAATGGGTATGGCCTTACCGGGTAGTTCTACCATCCCTGCCGTGGATGCCAGTAGGTTCAGAGCTGCCCAGCAAAGTGGTCGTGTCATTGTGGATTTAATTAAACGGGGTATTACAACTGGTCAGATCATTACCAAAGAATCTTTGGCCAATGCGGTACGGGTAAGTTCTGCCATCGGTGGGTCAACCAATGTGGCACTACATATACCGGCCATTGCCTATGAGGCGAAGGTGGATTATGACCTGGAATGGTTTCATGAATTAAGTCAGGGAACGCCTCATATAGCGGGAATTATGCCAGCCACCGAATATGATCTTGCAGATTTCCATGTTGCCGGTGGTGTCCCCGCAGTGATGAAGGAACTGGCGTCCGTGTTAAATACAAATTGTTTAACTGTCACAGGGAAAACCGTTTTGGAAAATGTGCAAACTGCCGTTATTAAAGACAGTCGGGTTATCAAGACCATGACAGAGCCCTTCCACCAAAACGGTGGTCTGGCGGTAATTAAGGGCAATTTGGCCCCCAATGGGGCAGTAACCAAACCTGCAGCCATAGCTTCGGAACTTTTGAAATTTTGCGGTTCAGCCAGGGTCTTTGACAGTGAACAACTGGCCATCGAGGCAATTGAAGCAGGAAAGATTCAACCAGGTGATGTTGTTGTCATTCGCTATGAAGGTCCCAAGGGTGGTCCGGGAATGCCGGAAATGTTTAAGCCTATGAAACTGCTGGTTGGTATGGGGTTAGCTAAGAAAGTAGCCTTAATCACCGATGGACGTTTCTCCGGTTCGAACAATGGTTGTTTTGTTGGTCATATTTCACCCGAGGCTATGGAAGGTGGCCCATTGGCACTGGTTCAGGAAGGGGATTCAATTGATATTGATATCCCCAATCGCCTGCTAAATATTAAAGTTTCCCCGGCAGAGCTTGCAGCAAGGCAGGAAAAATGGCAAGCACCTGCTCCCAGGGTAACCCGAGGCTACCTTGCCCTATATGCACGCATTACGGAATCGGCTGATAAAGGAGCTATTATTAAGGTTTGACAGGTTAGGTCATAATAAGGAGTGTCGCAAGACTACTTTTATTTAGTAGGCAAGCGACACTCCTTTTTATTCAAAGGTCTCAGGTTATGTTATATACAATATTTTTAGTAGAATCATCTTGTAGAAATCGCTAAAGAGTGTATAGTATGGAGAGGAACATTTACATAGACTAGCACCGGGGGATATAGTCATGAATATTAAGCTCATATCACGGGCTTTAGGTGTCGTGTTATGTTGTGAGGCAGTGGCTATGCTACCCTCCCTTGGGCTATCCTGGGCTGAGCAGGGTAGTGATAAAACGGCTTTCATGGCCAGTATAGCCATAACATCCATGGCGGGATCAGCACTGCTTTTAACCAAACCACGAACCATGCAGGTTGGTTATAAAGAAGGATTTATCGTTGCAACTTTAGCTTGGTTAATATTGTCCGTCTTTGGTGCCCTACCCTTTTATCTAAGCGGCGCAACACCCCATCTGGTGGATGCCTTATTTGAATCAATTTCTGGCTTTACAACCACAGGTGCTTCGGTGATTGTAGATGTGGAAACCCTGCCCCAGGGCATACTCTTTTGGCGCAGCTTTACTCACTGGTTGGGGGGCATGGGGATCATTGTATTGACCCTTGCTCTGATGCCCTCTTTGAATGTTGCTGGCTTTCGCATGTTTAAGGCTGAAGTACCTGGCCCAACAAAAAGCAAGGTATTACCCAAGGTTGCCCAAACTGCCAGAGAACTCTACAAGGTTTATCTAATTTTCACTTTGGCCCAAATAGTATTGCTTAAGCTTGCTGGCATGTCCTGGTTTGACTCTTTCATTCATACATTTGGCACAGTAGGTACAGGCGGTTTTTCCTCAAGGAACGCCAGTATTGCTGCTTATGATAGTGTAGCAGTTGAGCTAATCATCGTTTTTTTCATGATTCTTTGTGGGATTAGCTTTACGATCCACTTTAGTTTGTTAAGGGGAAAATTTCGAACATTTTATAAAGATCCTGAAACCAAAGTGTATTTAAGCATCATTGCAGCTTCAGTCGGTTTTGTAACCATAAATCTAATGAATGATGCTGGTTATGACCTGGCAAAGGCCTTGCGACAGGCCTTGTTTCATGTGTCAGCTGTGATCAGCAGTACAGGTTTTTTGGCAGAGGATATTCACCAGTGGCCGGATTTCAGTCGGTATTTGCTGGTATTACTGATGCTCACAGGGGCATGTTCAGGCTCGACGGCCTGTGGGATAAAGGTTATTCGGATCATTATAATTTTTAAATCCCTGTCAAACCAAATGGCCAGACTGACCCACCCCCAGGCTGTAATACCTGTCAGACTGGGCAATACGGTAATTCCCCAAGAAGTGGTAACAACCGTCCAAAATTTCTTTGTTTTGTTCATTGCGAGCATGGTTTTTGCAATTGGACTCTTAGTTGCCATGGGTGTTGAGGGAAACACGGCTATCGCAGTAGTCGCATCCTCCATAAGCTGCCTCGGGGTGGTGGACTCATCGACAACCCTTGTAAACCTACCCGCAGCAGCCAAGTTGGTCTTGACCTTTTGTATGTTTATTGGCCGTTTAGAGTTATTTACTGTTCTGGTCGTATTAAATATTAAGTTTTGGAGGAAATAAAAAGCTTAACAGCCTTGCTCCTTGGGAGCTGGCTGTTTTTGTTTTAACAAACTAGCGATTAAAGCCGCCAAGGGCTGTTGATAGAGCATGGAAAGGGTTACGGGCATTGCCACGGCGGGGGGGAAATAGGTTAGGGCTAAAATTAACCCAAGGCTGTTATTTCTCATGCCAACGCCATAGATCATGGTGATCATTCTGTCCCTTTGGTGCCCCTTAAGGATAAAGGAACCAAGAAAACCAAGGGTGTACCCACTAACGGAAACAATCAAGATAACCAGCAAAA
Source organism: Desulfotomaculum sp. 1211_IL3151 (assembly GCF_036763075.1). NCBI lineage: Bacteria > Bacillati > Bacillota > Clostridia > Eubacteriales > Desulfotomaculaceae > Desulfotomaculum > Desulfotomaculum sp. 1211_IL3151. Next base: position 16,885 of record NZ_JBAIYV010000012.1, read on the forward strand.
GTTTGATGATGGCATGATCCCATTTTATTTCCGGGGCAATGGCACTGGCGTTAATGAAGACCACCAGAAAGATAGCAATCTTTGAGAAGAAGCCACCAATGGAGGTGGCATACTTATCAACGGCTCCCTTGGTAAAATCATGGACCACCATACCAAGTAGACTGGGTATGGTAATCATCCAGAAAAGACCCACCAGCAGTTGCATCGTATCGATCTGGATGGACTTTCCGGCTACTAAGGCGATAAAGGCCGGTAATAAAAGTGGACTAATCAGTGTGTCCAGGGTTACGGCAACCATCGATAATGGAACATCTCCCCCCAACATGGATGACCAGATTAGGGAGGTCACGCCGATAGGAATGGAAGCCCCAATCACAAACCCTAGGCGGATGTACTCATTGTCAGGATAAAAGATTAGGCCAATTAAATAAGCAATTAACGGCATTACACCGTGAATCAATAGCAGCATCCAAATATTAATCCAGGGTCTTGAGAGGGTGCGAAAGAAATCCTTCAAACTAGTTTCCAGGGATGAAACAAAGGTCATATAGGTGAAAGAAAGGGTTGCCACGAGACTCCAAAATTTTGTGGTCTCCACAGGCGTTATAAAACCAAAAAACAATGCAGACAACACTACATAAAACATGTGTTTTGCCAGCCAACTGTTCCAGTTGCTAAAGAAAGTTAACATTTAGATTCATCCTTCATCTGGCCATAGGCCATGAGCCATGGGCCTTGTTTTTTTGTGCAAGCTATTCTTACGGGTATTTAGTGATTGCGGCAAATCGTTTCATACATAATAATAGCACTTTGTTGTGTCTTTGAATAAAAAAGTTTGCCTAAGAAATAAAAGGGGGTGTTGCAAACTACGTCCCAGTAGCTTGCAACACCCCCTGTCTTTTAATCGCTATACCCAAAATACCCTTAAGCAATACAGGCACAAAAAGCCCATGGCTCATGGCCCTTTCCCAAGAGACAGAAAGCTGACAACTAGTGGCTACAGGCTGAAAGCGGATGGCCGACGACTAATATATTGCAATGACGGCCCCGATAAAAATTAGATAAAATACACTGTTAAAGGCCAGGGTCAGGGGTTTGATTTCACCCTTCAGCTTAAGCAGTATAAAAATTGTGCCGGCAGCGGCCAGGGCAAGGATGGCACAGATAATACCTAATTGGGACAATTTCCAAGGGGTGAGCAGAATACCGAGGGCCGGAATAATGGAGCTTTGAAAGACCATGGCGCCGGTAATATTCCCCAGGGCCAAGGTATCTTTGCCCTGCCGTACCCAGATAACACTGTTGAATTTTTCCGGTAGTTCGGTGGCAATTGGGGCGATGATTAACGATAAAATAAAGGCAGGAATACCCCAAATGGAAGCTAGGTTTTCAATCTCCTGAACAAACAAATGAGCACCAATGACAATACCGGCTAAAGCCAAAGTTACTTGCAGTACGACAATTGGTGTGGCAGGGTCAGGTTCTTTCTTGGCCAGATATAAAGGATTTAAGTTCTCACACCGGCCACCCTCACAGCCAAGGGTTTTGTACACATAGTAGACATAGGCTAAAACTAGAAAAACTGCCACCAGGGGTTTAAAGCCATTGCCAAAGATGCCAGCCAATACTGCCACACTGTAAACAATTAAAAAGAATTTTAAATCTCGGCTCATGACATCCCGGTCAATAAACATATTTTCCCGGCTCTTACCCTTGACTTTATAGATCATGGCGGCAATGCCAGTGATGGCCAAAGCTAAGGTGGACAGCATAAAGGGTGCACCTAAAATTGCACCAATACCAACTTCTTCAGCCATATCACCGGAGCCAAATAAGATGGCAATGACGGGGATCATGGTTTCTGGTAGGGCTGTGCCCACAGCTGCAAGTACACTGCCCACAGCCCCTTCGGAAAGATTAAATTTTTTCCCCAACCACTCAACACCGTTGGTAAAAACCTCAGCACTAAGTAAAATAATACCGAGGCTTGCCAGTAAAAGGAAGTAGGTCATTTGTTGGATCCTTTCTATTCTTTCAATATTTTTATTAATATTTCCCGCAAAGCAAGGTGGGTAGTACAGTAGATTAAAGGTTAAGCTACGGGAATCATATTGTAGTTAGAAGGGATTTAGTAAAAAACAAAGAAAATATGTCCTAAAGATAACATGGGAGATGATTCAAAATGGAGAATTTATGGGCACCATGGCGATCGGTGTACATCGGTAAACCCCAAACGGATTGTATTTTCTGTGAAAAATTAAATTCCGATCAGGACGAAGAAAACCTGGTTATTTACCGCGGGAATAAAACCTTTGTTATTATGAATTTATACCCCTACAACAATGGGCACCTTCTGATTGCTCCACATCGACATGTCGGTGATATCACAGAGCTTACGGATGGAGAACTGTTAGAACTGAACAAAATGACCCAATTTATGGTCCAAGCCATTAGGCGGGCCTTTGGCAATCCCCATGGTTTTAATATTGGTATCAATCTTGGCAAAGTTGCCGGTGCGGGGATTCCTGGTCACCTACATGTGCATATTGTTCCTCGTTGGGATGGAGATGCCAATTTTATGGCTGTCATCGGTGATACCCGAGTAATTTCAGAGGGATTGCAGAGGACCTATGAAAAAATAACCAATGCCATTACAGCATTAAAAGAGGAAGCGGATAGGGCGGAATAAGGACATTTGTTGCCGACAGCTCTTGCTTTTTGCTGGAATTACCATTAGTATGAGAATAAATTTAGTCAGCCCGATGGCCATTAGCTTTTAGCCATTGGTAGTTATTAAAAGCTAAAGGCTAAAATCGAAAGGAACAGCTTGATGAAAGAAATCTGTCTTATGGGAGGAACCTTTGACCCTGTTCATTTTGGACATTTAGTGGTTGCTGAGGAAGTAAGACAAAGATTCCATTTAGATAAGGTTGTTTTTATACCTGCAGGCAAACCACCGCACAAAACCGATAAGGTAATCTTAGATGCACAGCATCGGGTAAATATGATTCGCTTGGCCATAGCCAGTAACCCCTATTTTGAAATATCCACGATAGAGGTTGAGAGACGAGGTCTATCTTATACGGTGGATACCATCGAGCAACTAAGACGATCCTTTCAGGTTGAAAGCATTTACTTTATTACCGGTGCCGATGCAATTCTGGAAATATTAACATGGAAAGATGTCGAAAGGCTGTTGAGCATGGCTTACTTGATAGCTGCCACCCGACCCGGGTATGATTTAAATAATTTAGAGGAAACCCTTAAATCCTTACCCACCCCTTTTATGAAAAGGATTTTGCCCTTAGAGGTCCCAGCCTTAGCCATTTCCTCCAGTGATATTAGGAAAAGGGTCAGGGAGGGTAAAAGTATTAAATATCTGTTACCTGAGTCTGTTGAAGGATATATTTATCATAATAATATTTATGTAGCGAAATAGTAAAAGTTTTCTTTACCTTAAATGGAAATATCTTTGCATTTCTTTACTGCATTTAGTCCAGGGCTAGTGCAAATAATACTTGTAACGGCAACAAGTATCAACAGAACCATTGAAAGAGGTGACTTATGTGGCAACTTTATATGTTGGAAACTTACCCTGGGCTACTAAGGCAGAGGATCTCACCAGAGCATTTGAAGCACATGGTGAAGTTCTGAGCAGCAGGGTTATTACAGACCGAGAAACTGGTCGTTCCAGGGGTTTTGGTTTCGTTGAGGTAAACGATGCTGATGCTGAAAGAATGGTAGAGGCTCTAAACGGAACAGACCTGGGTGGTCGGGTTATCACTGTAAACGAAGCAAAAAGCCGCGAAGCCGGTCAGGTTTAAACGAATTACAAAACCTCCTTTCCTCCGGAATAGGGGGTTTTTTTAAGCCATCAGCCATCAGCTTAGTGACTGGTTGCCCTAATTTGGGATATGAATCTTAAACCACCTGTGTATCTTTCTTAGCGGAATTTAAAAAGCCCAGGACTATGGTATATTCCTTGGGAAGGAATGTACCATAGGAGACGAAATAATAACTAAAAAGGTTGACGCCGGATGGCTAATTATGGGTTATTATAAAAAATACGGGGGGTTATCATGATTACCGAGGAATACCTGATGCAAAAACTTAGTCGAACTATGTCGGAAAAACTATTGCGGCATGCCCGGGGCGTGGCAGATACTGCAGAAAAATTGGCCAAAAAATACGGGACAGATCCCTTTAAGGCTAGGATTGCTGGATTACTACATGATATAGCCAGGGACTTTGATGACAATGAAATGCTGCAGCGGGCTAAAAAGTATAACTTAACAGTCAGTGAGTATGGCTTCGCTATGCCCCTGTTGCTCCATGGCCCGGTGGCTGCGGTAATGGCCAGGGAGGACTATGGTATTAATGATCAGGAAATTTTAAACGCCATTGCCTTACATACTGTTGGCTCAGAGTATATGAGTCAACTGGATAAAATCATTTTTGTGGCTGATAAAATAGAGCCAAATCGAAAACATGCCGGTGTTGAGGGAATAAGGAGACAGGCTAATGTAAATTTAGAGGCCGCCCTACTTAGTTGTTTTGACGAAAGTATTCGCTATGTTTTAAAAATGGGTTTTTTATTACACCCTACCAGCGTCAAGGCAAGAAATTCATTATTAGTTGACCAAGGTTCCTTTAGAAAATAGTGGAATAGGATATAATAGATATAATTAACTAAGAGGAGGGGTTTTTTTGGCACTTAGCCCAAAGGAAATCGTTGATCTAGCCCATCAAGCAGCCGATGATAAAAAGGCAATGGATATTACAGTCTTAGACATCCGTAATATTTCTATTATTTGCGACTACTTTTTAATATGCACGGGTCGTTCCAGCACCCAGGTACAAGCAGTATCTGACCATATTGTAGAAAAGCTAAAAGATGCAGGCGTTAAACCCTTACGGGTTGAGGGTTTTCGTGAGGGTAGTTGGATCTTACTGGATTATGGCGATGTGGTGGTTCATATATTCCAAGAAATGGAAAGGGGTTTCTACAACCTAGAAAGGCTTTGGGGAGATGCGAGTGTGGTGGAAATGAGTCTTAAGGGATAGCCTTCAGGGTCAGCCATGAGCCATGGGTCATGAGTAAATACCTTTAAAACATTCCATGCAAAAAAAGTTCAAGGCCCAAAGCTCACGGCTGATAGAACCCAAAGAAACAGCTAAAGCTGAAGGCTAAAAGAAACCTCTCCTAATTTAGAGAGGTTTCTTTTAGCTTCTTTTCAGATTGTTGAAATATTGCACTAATCGTGGTAAAATTTGCGAGGAATGCAACTTTTAATAAATATTACGAAAATAGCAAGCATGGCTAGGAGGAAGTACTTTGCAAGAGCATTATGACTTCAAGGAAATAGAGAACAAATGGCAGGAAGAATGGGATAATCAGAATACTTACCAAGTTCAAAATTTTTCCGATCGCCCTAAATACTACTGTTTAGAAATGTTTCCCTACCCATCTGGAAAATTACATATGGGTCATGTGAGAAACTACTCCATCGGTGACGTAGTGGCCAGATTTAAAACCATGCAGGGTTTTGATGTGCTTCATCCAATGGGTTGGGATGCCTTTGGGTTACCAGCAGAAAATGCTGCCATTAAAAATGGTATTGCTCCTGCCACTTGGACCTGGGATAACATTGATCATATGAAAAGCCAATTAAAACAGCTTGGTCTAAGTTATGACTGGGACCGTGAAGTTGCCACCTGCCATCCCGGATATTATAAGTGGGGACAATGGTTGTTCCTGCAGCTTTATAAAAAGGGCCTGTGCTATAAAAAACATGCACGGGTCAACTGGTGCCCTGATTGTGCAACCGTTCTGGCTAATGAGCAAGTAGTAGAAGGTTCCTGTGAAAGATGCAGTGCCGTCGTAGAACAAAAGCAATTAGACCAGTGGTTTTTCCGGATCACAGAATATGCACAGCGTTTACTGGATGATTTAAAACAATTAAAGGGTTGGCCTGATAAAGTTAAAATTATGCAGGAAAACTGGATTGGCCGCAGTCAAGGCTCGGAGCTTATCTTCCAGGTGGACGGCAGCAACGAAAGCATTCCGGTCTTTACCACCCGCCCGGATACCGTATATGGTGTATCCTATATGGTTCTGGCTGCAGAACACCCGCTGGTGGCCAAGCTTTCCGCTGGTACCCCCCAAGAGGCGGCGGTGTCGGAATTTGTCAACCGGGTTAGCAAGCTAACTGAATTGGCTCGAACCAGCAATGAAAAAGAGGGTATTTTCATCGGGGCATATTGTATCAACCCCTTTAATGGTGAAAAGGTCCCCATCTTGGCTGCTAACTATGTTTTATACCACTATGGTACGGGTGCGGTCATGGGTGTACCAGCCCATGATGAGCGGGACTTTGAATTTGCCCGCAAGTATGATTTACCAATAAAGGTTGTAATTTATCCTACGAAGGACCAGGAACTGCGGGCTGAAGAGATGACCGCAGCCTATACAGAAGATGGGTTTATGGCTAACTCAGGCCCCTTTAATGGAATCCCAAACCGTCAGGGTATTAAAAAAGTTATCCAATATGCCGAAGAAACAGGAATTGGTACGGGTGTTGTAAACTTCCGTTTGCGGGATTGGCTAATTTCTAGACAACGTTATTGGGGAACTCCCATCCCTATTGTTTACTGTGAAAAGTGCGGGGCTGTGCCGGTACCAGATGAGCAATTACCGGTGTTGCTTCCTACCGATGTAGCCTTTAAGCCAACCGGTGAGTCCCCCTTAAAGGGCAGACCGGACTTTGTTCATACCACTTGTCCCCAGTGTGGCGGTGCAGCGCAAAGGGAAACGGATACGATGGATACCTTTGTGGACTCTTCCTGGTACTATTTGCGTTATACCAGTGCTAGAGATAACGATCAGGCCTGGGATAAAAACAAAGCGGATCGTTGGATGAATGTGGATCAGTACATTGGCGGTGTCGAGCATGCTATTTTACACCTGCTGTACTCCAGATTTTTCACGAAAGTTTTTTATGACCTGGGTTTAATAAATGCCCAAGAGCCCTTTGAAAACCTATTGACCCAAGGGATGGTTTTAAAAGATGGTGCCAAAATGTCTAAATCTAAAGGCAACGTCGTAAGTCCCGAGGAGATAATTGCACGTTATGGTGCTGATACGGCAAGAATGTTTATCCTTTTTGCTGCTCCCCCTGAAAGGGATCTGGAATGGAGCGACAGAGGTGTGGAAGGAAGTCACCGTTTCCTCAACCGGGTATGGCGGTTGATTTACTCCCTCAAGGATGATGTAGCAGGTGCACCTGCCATTCCGGCAGGGACCAATTATGTGGGTGTACACAAAGAAATGCGCCGCTTAACCCACTATGCCATCAAGAAAGTAACAGAGGATATCAGTGGTCGATTTAACTTCAATACTGCCATTAGCACCATTATGGAACTGGTTAATGGTTTGTACACCTACCGGGATAAAGTGGCTGAAGTAGAAAGGGATGCAGCTGTGCTGGCAGAAGCCATTGACACAACCATAATCCTACTGGCTCCCTTTGCCCCCCATATCACAGAGGAGCTTTGGGCCGCCACGGGCCATCAGGGAAGTGTCCACAAACAGCCCTGGCCTACCTTTGATCCAGCCGCATTGGTGGAAGATGAAGTTGAGATTGCTGTTCAAATTAACGGTAAGGTTCGGGAACGCCTGAATATACCTGCTAATATGAAACCAGCAGATATGCAGCAATATCTATTGGAAATGGAACTTGTCAAAGCCCTAATTGGGAATAAACAAATTGTTAAAGTGATTCCCGTACCGGGAAAACTATTGAATATTGTGGTAAAATAGAGCCGAAAAATTAAAGGCACCCTCACAGGTGTCTTTAGTTTTTGTCATTCACCAGTAAAGAATAGAATTAAAATGTCATCCTGAGCGACAGCGAAGGATCTTAAGGCTAGCCTTTCAATGTTAGAAGATCCTTCGTTATTGCTCGGGATGACAAAGGTATGCTAATGATGAATATAGGAGATGAACATCATGGAAATTCTCTCTACTCACCTGGGTGCTTATCTTTTTATCTTTTTTGCCCGGGTGGCTGATATGTCTCTGGATGTTTTGCGACTGCTGATGCTTATGCGGGGACGCAAGGTGGTTGCTAGTTTGATTGGTTTTGTGGAGGTCAGTATTTTTATTGTTGCCCTGGGCCAAGCCTTAAGTGGTGGTATGGATGACCCATTCAAAATCATTGCTTATGCCGGAGGCTTTGCCACAGGTAATTTTCTTGGTTCGTTAATTGAAGAGTGGTTGGCAGTGGGACATCTATCCATGCAGGTATACCCTTCTTCAGAAAAGGTAGAAGAACTATGCATTCGTTTCCGTGATCAGGGCTTTGGGGTAACCACAGTTTGTGGTTGCGGCAGAAGTGGTGAGCGCACCATTCTATTTGTATTGTTGAAAAGAAGCAATTTAAAAATAGCCACAGGCATCCTGGACGATGTACAGCCGGGGATTTTCTTTAATATTTCCGATGCACGGGCTGTTCGCGGCGGAGTTTTTCCGGGTCCCAAAAGTAGGTTTCTCAAATCAAAATAGGAATAGAACCAGAACTGCGGCGTCATACTAGAATGACTATTGCCTGTAGGAAGGTGACAGTTCTATGGAAAGTATTCATGGTGTATTTCCTCATATCTGGCGAACCATTGTTATCTATTTTGCCGTCTTAGTTATTGTTCGGCTAATGGGAAAAAGGGAGATTGGTCAGCTTTCTACCCTGGATTTTGTTGTGGCCATTATTTTAGCTGAGTTGGCGGCCATACCCATGGGCTCAGTTAACATTCCAATCTGGCATGGCATTGTACCCCTGGTTACATTAGGCGTTTTAGAAATGTTTTTTTCTTATTTAGCCCTGCTCAATCGTCCACTAAGAAAAATGTTTTATGGCTCCCCCCAAATTATTATTGAAAACGGCCATCTGCTAAAGCACGAAATGCGTGCCTCACGCTATAACCTTGATGATTTACTGAGCCAACTAAGGGAAAAGGGATTTTACAACATAGAAGATGTGGAGTATGCCATCTTGGAAACCTCGGGCAGATTAAGTGTTATACCCAAATCCCAAAAGAGGCCGGTTACCCCAGAGGATTTAGGCATTAGCACTGGCTATGAAGGCTTACCCACTGTGTTGGTGATGGATGGAGATGTCATAAAGGAAAATTTACACAGCATTAATCTGGATGAAAATTGGTTAAGGGAAACCTTAGCGGAAAAGGGTATACATCCTAAGAAAGTTCTCTTAGCCACCCTAAACACTCGGGGACAGATATTGATTGATTGCCAAAACGACGATCACGCCAGTAAATAAATTATGCCATCAGCCTTGAGACATCAGCTTTTTGGCTAGGGGGTATTCCATTAGGGTAATATGTTGTTCCTTAGCCTTGGGATTTTTGTGCATGTTTGTTTTCGGTTTTTTAAAAAAATAAAAGGAAATGATCAGAGTAAGTAGAAGTTACCATAAAATTGTTGGTCTTAACCCGCTTGGGGGATCGTTTTTATGATAAATTTGGGCCGTAAGGAACAAATCATGATTCTGGTAATAATGGCCGTTATTCTCTTTTCTGCTGGTTATCAATTTGCTGCTCGGTCTGATAAACAACCAATGGAACTAGTCACTTCCCAGCCCGGTGAGGACCTGGAAAGTACCCAAGAAAACCAGGGTGTGGTGGTGCATGTGGCTGGGGCAGTGGAAAAGCCTGGTGTCTACCAACTGTCTGTGGACAGTCGTGTGAATGATGCACTAAAGCTGGCAGTACCTACGGCGGACGCGGATCTTAATCTGCTTAATTTAGCGGCACCCTTAAAAGATGGTCAAAAACTTCAAATTCCTAACCTAGTGGAACCAACCATACAGGGACAATCCCCAGCTCAAATGCCTACCGTGTCAGTACCGGTGCAGGGGGCAGCCCCTGTCGTAAATAATCCTATCGTTCCCTCCGTTACCCCAGGCAATGGCTTAATCAATATTAATACTGCGAGCCTTGCAGAGTTAGATACACTACCCGGCATTGGACCTGCCTTAGCGGATCGCATCATTCAACACAGGGAGGCCAACGGCCCTTTCCAAACCATCGAAGATTTGAAAAGTGTCTCCGGTATCGGTGATAAAAAGTTTGGGGATTTACAGCAACGGGTTACTGTTCAGTAGCCAACTAGCTTGCAAAAGGCAGCGGACAACCCCGTGTGGTTCCCTACAATCCGTAGATAAGAGATTTCCCTGCCGTTAACGGTACTTTCAAGGAATGAAAATTTAATGTCATCCTTCGCGATCGTTCAGGATGACAAAGGTAGTTAATGCTGTTTTCAGGGTTCTAACAGCTAAGAAGAAGGATGTGTGCAAATGGATGTAAGCCTAGTGGCCCAGTTAATTCGCCTGCAAACAATGGAGATGGGTCTCAGTGGGTTACAAGAAAATACAGGGGATCAAGCGAGAGAGTTTTCTCTTTTGCTGGCCCAGCTGCTTGCTGCTGAGGTTGGAGTGAAGGGAGAGCAGTTAGCCCTCAAAACTGAGCCCAAGCTGATAGAACTACCCCAACTGCCCATAGGGCAAGTCCGGGCCTCCGCCGCCGCTGCGGCCGCTGCGGCCGCTTCCTTCCAGGCTGCGGCTGGTTTAGGTAAGGAGCATGAGGCTGTTGTTGAAAAAGCTGCCTTACGACACGGTCTTGACCCAGCCCTTTGTAAAGCAGTGGCCAAAGCGGAGTCCGATTTTAAGCCTGGGGCAACCTCTAGTGCGGGGGCAATGGGGTTAATGCAGCTCATGCCCGCCACTGCCCGCAGCCTAGGGGTAGCAAATCCCTACGATCCCGAACAAAATGCGGACGGTGGCGTGCGTTACTTAAAGTCTCTGCTGAAACGTTATCAAGGAAATGTTAAATTGGCACTGGCCGCCTATAATGCCGGGCCGGGCAATGTTGACCGTCACCAAGGGGTTCCTCCCTTTAAGGAAACCACTGGCTATATTGACAAGGTGATGAACTACCAACAAAAGTATTTGAGGGGTTAGAATCATGCAACGCCCCCTGGTTATCTTGCTGCTGGCCTTTATGCTAGGCATCATTGGCAGTACAACCATTCAAATTCAGCCAACCACTTCTTTAGGTGCAGTGGTTGTCGCCTGCATTATTGCGGGAATTGGCATCATTAGGACCTGGCGTTTTAATACCTGGGTCCTTTTTGTTGCCTCTTTTTGTTTGGGCTTAGCCCTAACCAGCCTTGAATTGTCTAAGGTGGCTTCGCCCCTCACGGATTTAGAAGGAAAGGTTGTTCAGGTAAGCGGTATCGTCAGCAACCAACCGGATCACAGACCAGGGGGTAGTTTCTATCAGCTTAAAGTACATCAAATCATTGAAAGTGGTCAGAGAAAGGAAACCTCAGGTGTCCTCCGAGTCAAGATGCTAGAAAATAAAAAGAAATACCGCTATGGCGATCTCTTGAGTTGTACTGGTTATGTATCTGTACCAGAGCCGCCAGGAAATCCCGGGGCCTTTGATTACCGTGCCTGGCTGAACAGACAGGGTATTGCCGCTACCTTGACCGTGCAGCAAGAGGGAGATGTCAAAGTTCTTGGGAGAGCAGGTCTTGGCCTCGTCAGAATCGCCTTGGACCTACGAAATTACCTGGAAAAAATTTATGATCAAACCCTGGCCAAGGAAAGGGCAGCTATACTAAAGGGCCTTATTTTTGGTACCAGGGGTGACATTCCTGAGGACGTTGTCTTAGCCTTTAACACCACCGGGTTGGTCCACATCCTTAGCGTTTCAGGCTATCACGTCGCTTTGGTAGCGGGAATGCTATTGGTACTACTTAGGCTGCTTCAGATACCTACCCGTTTTATCGCACCCATAACCATCCCCTTATTACTCTTTTATGCAGTAATGACGGGGTTAGGGCCCGCTGTTTTACGCTCTACCTTAATGGCCATTTTACTTCTATTGGCCCAACACCTTGGGCGACAGCAAGATTGGCCGACTACCCTGGCGGTGGCTGCGGGCGTAATATTATTAATTAACCCACTGAATTTATATGATATTGGCTTTCAACTTTCCTTTGCCGCAACCTGGGGGTTGTTTTATATTACACCGGTATTAAATAATCGGTGGCAGCAAATACCCAAGGCTTTTTTACTTTTAATAACCGTACCCCTGGCAGCGCAGCTGGCAACCCTACCCCTGGTACTTTTCTACTTTAATCTTGTCTCACCGGTTTCCATTCTGGCCAATTTACTAACGGTACATCTGGTGGGTATCATCATGTTATTGGGTGGCCTGGCCCTTTTGGGTGGTGTACTTTACCTGCCCTTAGGCAGTTTTCTGAATATCAGTACTGGCTTATTGATTGATTTGTTTATCCGGTTAGTAAAGTTTTGCCATGCTTTACCCGGGGCCTCCTTTTATCTGGCAACACCGCCCCTGTGGTCGATGATCCTTTACTATGTTTTACTCGTTTCATTATGCCACTTGATAAAGTTTCCGGAGGACAGGGAAAGGTTTATTCCGTTATTACCAAATGGGAAATATAAGTTCTTTGCTTGGATAGCAGCTATCGTTATCATCCTATGCTTAATCCACCCCGCGGCCAAGCCCCTAAAACTTCATTTTATTGATGTGGGGCAAGGTGACAGCACGTTAATCATCACACCGGGTCAAAGGGTGGTTCTGGTTGATGCCGGGGGTTGGCAGGACGAGCTTTTGACCGGCCGGGGAGTAGGGAGAAATATTATTCTTCCCTACCTGCACAGACTAGGTATTAATCAATTGGATGTGCTGGTGCTAACTCATCCCCATGCGGATCATGTGGCTGGTGCCAGGGCTGTGATCCAGGCCATGCCAGTGGCGATGGTGCTTATCTCACCCTATGGGCTGCAGCCGGGGGATCAAGTTGATCAAGGTTATCAGGAATTGCTGCAAGAAATAAGAAAGAAGCAAATACCCATTTACGCCACCAAGGGAGGGGAGCAGCTAAGGCTTGACTCCCAGGTAACCATGAAATGTCTGGCTCCGGTGCAAAAAATAAAAGGCACCCGTTCCGATGCCAATAACAATAGCCTGGTATTTTTAATACAATATTTGGAACGCACGGTGCTTTTGACCGGGGATATTGAGGTTGAGGCTGAAAGGATACTGACTGAAAATGATGAGTTGGCAAAACTAGAAATACTTAAAGTACCGCATCATGGCAGCGGCTATTTTGATCAGGGTTTCTTTAATCAAATAAACCCGATGGCTGCTGTTATTTCTGTAGGTGCAGGCAACCGATTTAATCATCCGGCACCCAAAACAATTGAGGCCTTACAAGAGCTAAATAGTATCATTTTTCGGACAGACCAGCACGGAGCGATTATCTTAACCACCGATGGCTCAAAATGGCTGGTTCAAACAGGAAAATAGCCCCTTCATTGCATTAAAAGAGAGAACTTTTTTGGATAACCCCACTTCGCACCTGAAATAGCTGTCCACTGACGGGGTAGGGATTATTAAGAAAACTGCTGCGGCCAATCATAATGGATTGACGCAGATCACATTCTTCTTTTGAATAAAGTAATAGCATCACATCCCGGTTTGGCACCATCACATATACCTTGCGATCCGGGGGAATGCCATGGTTTTCGGGCTTATAGAGGATGGAAAGCAACCGGCTGGAATCGTAGGAATCACCATAATTAAAGCCATAAAGGTTTCTTTTTTTATCAAAGACTTGTAAGGGCTTGGCCTGATCCCGAAAGAAATTTCTCATAGCCAACTTCATTAGTTGATGCAGGGAAAGGTCTAAAGCCTCAATGGTGGGGTCATCCAAGAAGAAAATGCGCATGCCCTGGTCCAAGATATAAGCGATATAAAGGTTATCCGTCAGTGGGGTTGTGGCAATCCCCTTGGCATCCTGGGGTCCCACAATCAAAGGAAAGACTTGATCCAGATTCTCCTTAACATCCAGATGATTGACACCGCTTCCCCGCAGCAGATCTTTAATAAAGGGTGCCAGTACCTCGGAAATATAAACCTGACGCAGGGAAACCTTCTGTCGGCAATAGCCTTTGTAAAAGTTCTCTAAGGCCAGGTCAATCCAATATTCCCCTTTTTTCATTCGAATACTAAAATTATCTAGGTTATAAATTAAGGACTTAGGAACGGCGTCCAAAATAAATTCCGACACAATTTTGCGAAAGGTTTGTCTATCCACCTACAATCCTCCCCTTTAGGAACTTCTGCTGTTTGTGATCTGTATGTTACTGTAATATAATAACTTTAGAACAAATATATGCGATGATTTTTTAAAGAGGTCGGTGGTACAGACTAAAATGGAGTATTACAAAGGTTTGATTAACAGCCTGCAAAGAGGTGTGGTTGCCCCGGTTTATCTGTTTTCTGGGGAAGAAGAGTACCTTAAAGAAAGGGCTGTGGAGAAATTTAAGGAGTATTTGTTACCCCAGGCAGCGGATTTTAATTTAGACCTCTTGGATGGGGAAGAAACAGAAATTAGCACCGTGATCTCTTTGGCAGAAAATCTACCCTTTATGGCGGAACGAAGGTTAGTCATTGTTAAAAATGCCCCGTGGTTTTCCGGCGGTAAAGGGAAAGGCAAAGAGGAAGCGGCAGAGCCAGGGGAAGCCAAAGTGACTGGCAAGGATGCGGTTCTATTGGAGTATTTGAATAACCCTGCTCCCACCACCTGTCTAATCTTTGTGGCACGGGATGCAGTGGATCGCCGCAAAAAGGCCTATAAAGCCATTGCTGCTAAGGGTCAGGTTATCGACTTTAAAATGTTAAAGACCACGGAAATGATTGCGTGGGTTAACCAGGCTGTTAAGGCCTCTGACAAAAGGATTGATGCTCCGGCTGCCCGGGCCCTGGTGGAAGCCAATGGCAAGCTGGGACTGTTGAATTTGGCCAACGAAATTAAAAAGGTCATTAGCTATCTGGGTAGCGAACAAGTAATCACAGCCACAGCAGTCCATGAGGTTGGAACGATTAATATAGAACAAAATATTTTCACGGTGGTAGATGAAGCCGTGTCGGGTCATACGTCGAAGGCTCTCAGTGGTATTCGCGAACTCCTTTCATTAAAGGAGCAACCGCCTAAAATTTTGGCTCTTTTGGCCAGGCAATTACGAATCGCCTTGCAGGCCAACGCATTACTTCAGTCAGGTTGCCCGGAAAGAGAGATTGCCGGAAAAATGGGCCTGCCTGATTTTGTTATAAAAAAATCCCTGTCCCAGGTTCGCCGGGAAGGTTCCCCGAGAATAGAATGGGCATTGGAGCAGATCGCCGCCATTGATGCAGATATAAAAAAAGGCCAGAGGGATTTCCTGCCAGCCATTGAAATGATGTTGATAGAATTTAGCCGTCAGTCTTCCGTCACTAGCCGTTAGCTTATGGGGTAGTTGTTAGCCATGGTTACGGTATTTTCATGACTTTAGGGGAGCAAAAGTCCCCTAGGCTAAGCGTGCACAAAAGCTGAAGGCGGAGGGCAGACGGCGAATCGGGTATTTCACGATTCGCCGTCTGATAATAAATAAAGTAAAAAACCACCCTTAGGGTGGTTAATTATTAGCCAGCAATTTTATTGAACCGCTTGGTTAGGCGAGATTTTCTTCTAGCTGCGGTATTTTTATGCAAAACACCTTTGGTTACAGCCTTATCAACAGCCACTAAAGCTTTACGTAAAGCGGTCAAAGCCACTTCTTTGTCAGCCTCGGCTAATGCTTTCTCGTATCT
Organism: Desulfotomaculum sp. 1211_IL3151; assembly: GCF_036763075.1. NCBI lineage: Bacteria > Bacillati > Bacillota > Clostridia > Eubacteriales > Desulfotomaculaceae > Desulfotomaculum > Desulfotomaculum sp. 1211_IL3151. The sequence continues at coordinate 32,623 of NZ_JBAIYV010000012.1, forward strand.
GCGGATTGCAGTTTTAACAGCGGATTTAATGCTAGCATTACGAATAGTGCGCTTTTGAGCAATTTCTACCCGCTTAATAGCAGACTTAATATTAGGCAAAATTTCTCACCTCCCCAACCAAAAGTAATTTTACCACGCATAATCCTAAAATGCAAGTAACTTTAGTATATCATTTCCCTTTTTAGTGAATCATAAATGCATAACGAATAACAGGGGGTGAATATTTTGTTAGGAATGATTGTTCGCTTTATCGTTTCCGCTTTGGTATTAATGTTAGTGAGTTGGCTTTCCCCAGGATTTGTGGTTAAGGGTGGGTTCATCGGTGCCTTAATTGCAGCTGTGGTTATTGCTGTCCTTGGCTACATAGCAGAAAGCTTGTTGGGCGACCGCATATCCCCACAAAGAAGGGGCCTGGTTGGATTTATTACCGCAGCAGTGGTTATTTACCTTGCTCAATTTATCATTCCCAACTTGCTAAGCGTTAGTATCTTTGGCGCACTAATTTCTGCCTTTATTATCGGTCTTATTGATGCCTTTGTTCCGACTGCTGTAAGATAGTTTCGAGAAAATTCTGCTTCATACCCACTCCCCTCTGAGCATACTTATAAACATAGGTATGCCCTGAGGGGGGTGGTTTTTATATTCGGGCGTTATCATCATAACCTAAGGCATTGGCCAAAGAAAACAGTACCCTTTGTTTCTCTTTTTATGATTATAGTATTTTGGTTAGCCTTTTTTATCAATTCCGTGTCATTTAGTAAGGCGGACCCCCAAAGGGTCTTGGCAGATTCAGTCGACTTGCTAACCTCGGCAATTTTTCAAAACCCCCGGGGCATGATCCTAACATCCATGCCTGCTTTAGCCTGGCAGGATACCCCGGAGGAGATGGAAAGCCCCGGTAGAGCCGCCTGGTACTGGCTGGCGGGTGTGACAGGTTTTGATCTGGCACCACTGGCGATTTTGAAGACCCAAATCCCGATGCTGGCCCAGATCGAACTGCAAGAGACGGTGGTTATGAATGTACAGCCAACGATTAAGGAGCCAGAGGAATCAGCAACAACGCTCAGTAAAGAAATATTGGTTGGTATCTATACCACACACACAGGAGAAACCTATACCTTGACCGATGGCACCGATCGCCTTACAGGTAGGGGCGGGGTTGTGCTGGTTGCCAAGGAGTTACAAAAGCAATTAACCGAAAAACATAAAATTAAAGTAGATTTATCGGATAAGATTCACGACGCACGCTATGCCACTTCCTATTTAGAGTCGGAGAAAACCGTCAGGCAAATGGTAGAACAAAACACTTCTCTCATTACCCTGCTGGATATTCACCGGGATGCCGGGCGCAGCCGCAAGGATTGCCTGGTAGAAGTTAAGGGGGAACAGGTGGCACCATTATTATTTATCATTGGTTCCGATGCCAGATTACCCTTTCCCAACTGGAAACAGAACTATCAGTTCGCCTGTAAGTTAGCTGAAAAATTAGACCAGCTATACCCGGGGCTTTGTCTGGGGGTAAGGGTTAAGGAAGGTCGTTACAACCAGTTTTTACACCCGGGAGCCATTTTGGTCGAGGTAGGCTCGGACAATAACTCTCTGGAAGAGGCAAAGGCCAGTGTGGTCATGCTATCGAATGCCCTGGCAGAAATCATTAAGATGGAACTGGAGCAGAAGGAAAAAGCAGCACGAAAAGAGCAACCAGTAATGGAAGGTTCCCAAGAAGCTGAGTCTGACATAAAACAAGAAAAAGACCAAACAGAAGATCCCAAAATCCAAAACACATAAAAAAATTTAACATGGAAGAAAATGTATAGCAGTACACAAAGCGGCACATCCTTATAGTGGGGAGGTGCCTTTTGTGTTAAGGAATGCTTTGTATTTTATGCTGGTAGGTGCCTTTATAGTTGTGGTAGGGTTTGGTGTTTACATTGTCAACGATTATTTTAACCGTCTTGTTTTGCCTGAACAACCAGTCCTAGTATATGCCCTTTCCAGGGAAGGACCGGGGAAATATGAAATTGAGTTTTTAGGTGAAACCCTGAAGGTAAATACCGAAGTCATACAGAACCATGCCAATAATATTTTGACAACAGGCGAAAACAAGTTGTTAAGCCTAAAAAATGACCCTCTAATGAATGAGAAAGTTCTTTGGCTCAAAGAAACTGTACAGGAACAATGGCAGGTGCTTTTGGCAACGGATGGAGTAAGGGCAGTCAGGCAGTGGATAGAAGAAAGAATTTAGCTATCAGCCACAAGTAACACAGGGGGACGGTTCTTTTGTGTCGTTGAAAACGACACAAAAGAACCGTCCCCCTGTGTTGTCGATAAAAATACCAAGCTGAGAAACAGACAAGTTGATGCAGGACATAACCAGTGCTATAATATATATCGTATGTCGTTTTCCGGAAGTGGAGGAATATAGAATGTCAACCCCCCAAAACCGTATAAGAAATTTTTGCATCATTGCACATATTGATCACGGTAAATCAACACTGGCGGATAGAATTTTAGAAGAAACCGGTGCACTTAGTCAAAGGGAAATGACTGAACAGGTGCTGGACAAGATGGATTTGGAAAGGGAACGGGGCATTACCATTAAATTGAAGGCCGTTCGATTGTATTATACTGCAGCGGATGGGCTGGAGTATCAGCTTAATCTGATTGACACTCCTGGCCACGTTGACTTTACCTATGAAGTGTCCCGCAGTTTGGCTGCTTGTGAAGGTGCTTTGTTAGTTGTGGATTCGTCCCAGGGTATTGAAGCCCAGACCTTGGCCAATGTATATCTGGCCCTGGAGAATAATCTGGAGATCATCCCAGTTATAAATAAGATTGACCTGCCCAGCGCAGAACCGGCACGGGTTAAACAGGAAATCGAAGATGTTATCGGTTTGGACACCTCAGATGCAATTCTGGCCTCGGCCAAAACCGGAGCGGGGATTAAGGAAATTCTGGAACAGGTTGTAAACAAAATTGCCCCCCCGCAGGGTGATGCCGAAGATCCCCTGCAGGCTCTGATCTTTGATTCTCATTATGATGCTTACCGGGGTGTCGTTGCCTATATCAGGGTGGTTCAGGGAAGCCTGAAGCCTGGCATGCGTATTCGCATGATGGCAACTAAAAAGGACTTTGAAGTCACGGAAGTGGGCGTGTTTAACCCGAACATGACCTTCGTGGATGAATTAAAACCAGGTGAGGTTGGCTTAGTGGTGGCCAGCATGAAGAATGTCCAGGATGTTCGGGTGGGTGATACCATTACCTCAGCACAAAATCCCGCGTCGCAGCCGCTGCCCGGCTACCGTAAGGTTACACCCATGGTCTTCTGCGGTCTCTACCCTGTGGATACAGTGGACTATGAAGATTTAAGGGATGCCCTGGACAAGCTAAAGCTGAATGATGCTTCCCTGATCTATGAGCCGGAAACCTCCGATGCCCTGGGCTTTGGTTTCCGCTGCGGTTTTCTGGGTTTGCTGCACATGGAAATTGTGCAGGAGCGTTTAGAGAGGGAATATGGCCTAAGCCTCATTACCACTGCCCCCAGCGTAGTCTACCGGGTGACCACCACCAAGGGTGAGGTTACTGAAATTGATAACCCTGCTAATCTGCCTCCGGTTAACAATCTTGAAATGATTGAAGAACCCTTTGTCAAAGCAACGATTATGGTACCGAAGGATTTTGTCGGCACCGTCATGGAACTTTGCCAGGGCAAACGTGGTATTTTCAGTAATATGGAGTATATGGGTGTTACCCGTGTGATGGTGACCTACGAAATTCCTCTCTCAGAAATTATCTATGACTTTTTCGATCAGTTGAAATCTCGGACCAAGGGCTATGCTTCCTTAGATTACGAAATGATTGGCTACCGACAGTCTGACTTGGTCAAAATGGATATTATGTTAAACGGTGAAGTACTGGATGCCCTCTCTTGTATTGTTCACCATGAAAGAGCTTACGCCAGGGGTAGATCACTGGTGGTAAAACTACGTTCTCTCATTCCTCGTCAGATGTTTGAGATTCCCGTGCAGGCTGCCATTGGCAATAAAATTATTGCCAGAGAAACGGTCAAGGCTATGCGCAAGGACGTTTTAGCCAAATGCTACGGCGGTGATATTAGCCGCAAGAGGAAATTGCTCGAAAAGCAAAAAGAGGGTAAAAGGCGCATGAAACAGGTGGGTAATGTTGAAATACCCCAGGAAGCCTTTATGGCAGTACTCAGCATCGAAGACTAATCGTGAGGTAGGGCAAATGACCTGTTATTTAAACAAGTTAAAACCAGTGTTAGAAAAGGCTGGTCACGACACGCTAACGAAGAATCAACGTAAGATTGTCGATCAAACAGTTCGTGCTGTAACCGGAGCCAAGGGTCGCTGCCCCCAGGTATGGCCGGTGGTGGAGGAATGGATCAAGGACCCGGCCCAGGAACAACGTTTAATTAAGGAAATTCAAGATAAGCTGGTGGAACCATGTCCCTAGGTCTCTACATTCATGTACCCTTTTGTATGCGAAAATGTCTTTACTGTGATTTTACATCCTATCCCATAAACCAGGCACAGGTGGCAAATTATCTCCGGGGACTGGAAATGGAAATAGAACTTTATTTAGAAGTACTTGGTTTAGAGAACACGTCAATAGAAAGTATTTTTGTGGGTGGTGGTACGCCCACTTCTCTTATGTCCGAGCAATTGGCAAGGATTTTGGAACGGCTGGACCGTTCCTTTTCTATTACCAAGGATGCAGAGATAACCACCGAGGCTAATCCAGGCACGGTAAATCTTAGCGAGCTTAAAGAATTAAGGGCTGCCGGTTTTAATCGCCTCAGCCTGGGGGTACAGTCCACCCATCAGGAACTTCTTTCCCTGATGGGTCGGATACACGACTTTGGTCAGGCCAGGGAAGCCCTTGATCAAGCAAGGCAAGCTGGCTTTACCAATATAAATCTAGACCTCATCTTTGGCCTGCCGCAGCAAACCCTGGGCCAGTGGCAGCAGACCCTGGCAGATATCATCATGCTCAAACCGGAACATATCTCCTGCTATGGACTGCAATTGGAAGAGGGAACACCCTTAACCTGCTCCATCGAACAGGGGAAATTACCAGCCTGTTCCGAAGAAGATGATTTAGCCATGTTTCAGTCAGCCAGTGCTATTTTACGGGCAGAGGGCTATGAGCACTACGAGATATCCAACTTTGCCCGGGCAGGCTATCAATGCAGGCACAATTTACTTTACTGGCATAACGGCGAATACCTGGGCTTTGGACCAGGGGCACATTCCCATCATAATCAAGCACGTTGGGGCAATGTGGAGAATATTGATAATTATGTCTCTCTGCTGCAAAGCGGACAGCAACCCCTGGCAGAAAAAACGACCCTAACCATGAAAGAGCAAATGGAAGAAACCGTTTTCCTGGGATTAAGAATGTTAAAGGGATTAAATAGGATTGATTTTCAAAACCGTTTTGGCGTAGCCATAGACCAAATTTTTGCCCGGGAAATTGCCCGGTTGGTACGTTTAGGTTTAGTAAAAACAGAGGATGGGTATCTTAAGTTAACAGAGAAGGGTTTACCCATTGCAAATCAGGTTTTTTTAGAATTTGTGTAAAAAAGTGAATACCCATATTCGTTTCCTATGACCTGGTCGCATACCGCGAATGGCTGACGATCTAAAATCTCCCTTTTCAGGGGAAAAAATCGATTGGTTATTCATTAACCTACCTTTGATACACGCTACTGTCCTTGACAAATATTTTTTCATTTGCTAAATTTTTATTTAGATTAGCACTCATCGTCGTCGAGTGCTAACACCTATATGGGTAGGCTGGGAGGGTGAGCCGACGTGAAAATGGATGAACGAAAACAACAGATTCTGTTGGCCATCATTAAAGACTATGTCAACACAGCAGAGCCAGTAGGATCAAGAACGATATCCCGTAAATACAAGTTAGGCGTTAGCCCTGCCACCATTCGCAATGAGATGTCAGACCTAGAGGAGATGGGCTATATCGAACAACCCCATACCTCAGCTGGTCGCATACCATCCAACCTGGGTTATCGCTACTATGTGGACTGCTTAATGCAACGGGAACAGCTTAGTGAAGAAGAAGAAGGAACCATTCGGCGTGGCTATCAAAATAAAGTGCGGGAAGTGGGGGAAATCCTCAATCGTACCGGTAGAATGGTAGCGCAGCTGACCCATTATACAGCCTTGGTTCAGATGCCGAACTTTGGCAGAAGTGCCTATAGGCATGTGCAAATCGTACTAATGGCACCGACTCAGGCAATCTTAATTGTGGTGATGGATACCGGTGCTGTGCATCATCAAATGATGACAGTATCCGAAAACATTACCCAGCAAGATCTTGACCAAATTTCCAGTGTTCTCAACGCGAAGCTACAGGGCAAGACGATGGACAGTATTCGACTGAATCTGATTAAGGAAATTTACTTTGAACTGTCTAAACATCGTAGTATTTTAGACCTGGCCATCGAACTAATGCAGGACGGGATTACCCCTGTCAAAGAGGATAAAATCTACCTTGAAGGGGTATTCAATATTCTAAATCAACCGGAATTCCATAATGTTGAGAGGGTAAAGGTACTTCTTTCCTTACTGGAACAGGAAAATTTGCTAAAGGACATCCTTGACTACCCTAAGGACAGTCAAGGAATCACCATTAAGATTGGCAAAGAAAATAATCGCCAAGAAATTCAGGATTGCAGCATGGTAACTGCCACTTATCAAGTGGGGGATAAAATACTAGGAACCATCGGTGTACTGGGACCCACCAGGATGGACTATGCCAGGGTGGTCACAGTGGTTGACTGTATGTCCCGTAATTTATCCAAAACACTGGATCGTATTCTGAAGGGACAGGGTTGATGAAGTTAAGGAGGAACCGTTTCTGTGAGTCTTAAACAACAGGCAAGCCAAGGTGCCGAAGTCAATGAAAAATTGGCCGCTCTTATGACCAATGCCAATGCTGTGAGAGCCATTGCCGCAGCTGTAGAAGGAACCCTGGGACCAAAGGGGTTAGACACGATGTTGGTGGATAAATTTGGCGAAGTGGTCATTACCAACGATGGCGTTACCATTTTAACCATGATGGAGGCCAATCATCCTGCTGCCCGGATGGTGATTAATATTGCTAAATCCCAGCAGGAAGAGATAGGGGATGGCACCACCACTGCCACAGTGATGGCAGGGGCCCTAGTCAGTGTTGGGGTCGATCAGGTGATCAAGGGAGTTCCGGTGTCCCGGGTTATCGAGGGTATCCGCTCGGGTGTTCGCCGGGCCTTGGAGGCGATGCAGCAACAGGCAGTGCCCTTGGAGGATGTTCATCATCCCTGGCTCAAACAAGTAGCCCTGGTGGCGGGTAGGGAGCACCAAGACATTGCAGATCTGGTGGTGCAGGCTGCCCGTTTAATTGGTAAAGAAAAACTAATTGATAGAAACTTTAAGCTTTCGGATACGATTATATCCCAGGAAGGGGCCAATAATCAGGTTTTCATGGGTGTCATTATCAATAAAGAAACCATGAGCAAACAAATGCCCCGCCAATTAAAGGAACTTAAAATCCTGGTCATTGATGATGCACTGGAACCGGAGGGAATTGAGGATGAGGCCCTCAGTACCGAGTCGGGTTTTGCTCGTTATTTGGCGTTGCAAGAAGAATTCCGTGCCAATCTGCAAAAGATTATTGACCTTGGCGTGGGTCTGGTGTTGGTGGACCGTGGCGTAGATGATAACGTCGAAGAGGTGTTTACCGATGCCGGGGTGATGGTGGTACAAAGGGTTCTCAACAAGGAACTGCGTCGGGCAGCGGAACATACCGGGGCCCGCATTATCAAAAAAACCAGTCTTAAAAAAGATATTACGGAGTTGGCTAAATATCTAGGCCGGGCCGACGAAGTTTTGGTAGATGAAAAATTAGAACAGGTCTGGATTTTAGAAGGCAAAGGCAAACCAATGGCCACGGTTTTAGTGGGAGCTGCCACGGAGGAAGTGGTGGGTGAAAGGGAACGAATTGCTAAGGATGCTGCCAGCTCCGTACAAGCCGCCATTAAAGGTGGCGTGGTTCCTGGAGGCGGAGCTTTGGAATTGGCTGTCTCCCGGGAAGTAGAAAAAACCCGGGAAAGTACCAGGGGCATGACTGCCTATGGCATCAGTTGTGTGGCCGAAACCCTGCGCCGTCCCATGACTCAAATTGTAGCGAATGCCGGTTTCAACCCCCTGGAGAAACTGGGGGATGTCCTGGCAGCCCAGGCAGAGCAAGGTAAGATTTCCCTGGGGGTAGATTGCGACAGCGGGGAGCTTGCAGATATGTATGACTTGGGTGTCATCGACCCGGCCCTGGTAAAAATCCATGCCCTTAAAGCTGCCGGCGAGATAGCCGAAGCCATCCTGCGTATTGATACAATTATAAAAATGAAGGATTATAAACCTGCCACAGAGATTGGCGGGCAGGGAACATAATAAAGAAGGTGATACAGTGACCGAGGAGCAAATGATGAACGGTCAAGAAACGGCAACAGAGGCTGAGGCATACCAAAGCAATAAAACGGGAGAGTCCACCACCGGTGCTGCTGCAGTTAATCTGCCTAATGATCCAGAGGAGTTAAAAAAATTGCTGCTGGAAAAGACGGAGGAAGCTGAACAAAGCTACAACAGAGCCCTCCGGCTGCAGGCAGATTATGAAAACCTGCGCCGTCGCACTCGCCAGGAGCGGGAAGAACTAATAAAATTTGGTTCTGAACAACTTATTACCGGATTACTGCCAGTCCTGGATAACTTTGAAAGGGCGATGGCATCTGCCGGTGATGGCGGTGAGGGCTTTGTCAGTGGTGTGGAAATGATCTTCCGTCAACTCAATGAAGTTCTGGCTGGGGAGGGCTTAGCAGCAATTCCGGCCCAGGGTGAGCAATTTGACCCGAATATTCACGAAGCCATGCTGCAGGCGGAGGATACCGGGGAACCGGAAAACACCGTAGTGGAAGAACTCCGCAAAGGCTATTATCTAAAGGGAAAGGTTATTCGTCCTTCGATGGTTAAGGTGGCGAAATCATAGCCAGGTATTCTCAATACTTACTTTGATATAAATTTTTTCTCAGGAGGTAAAAACAATGGGAAAAGTAATTGGTATTGACTTAGGAACAACAAACTCTTGTGTTGCCGTGATGGAAGGCGGCGAAGCAGTTGTTATTCCAAACGCGGAGGGTGCTAGAACCACCCCCTCAGTGGTAGGTTTCTCCAAAACCGGAGAAAGATTGGTGGGTCAGGTTGCCAAACGTCAGGCTGTCAGCAACACCGATCGCACCATTCAATCCATTAAACGCCACATGGGTACCAATCACAAGGTAACGGTGGATGGTAAAGAATATTCACCCCAGGAAATTTCTGCCATGGTCCTTGGTAAACTCAAGGCCGATGCCGAAGCTTATTTAGGTGAGTCAGTGGCTCAGGCTGTTATTACTGTACCGGCTTATTTCAGTGACGCCCAGCGTCAAGCAACCAAAGACGCTGGTAAAATTGCCGGTCTGGAAGTTCTGCGTATTATTAACGAACCCACCGCAGCAGCCTTAGCCTATGGTTTGGATAAAGAAGAAGACCAAACCATCCTGGTTTTTGACCTTGGCGGCGGTACCTTTGACGTATCTATTTTGGAATTAGGCGACGGAGTCTTTGAAGTAAAGGCCACCAGCGGTAATAACCGTTTGGGTGGTGATGACTTTGACCAACGTGTTATTGATTATTTAGTGGCTGAGTTCAAGAAAGAAACGGCTGTTGATTTAGCCAAAGATAAAATGGCGCTGCAGCGTTTAAAAGAAGCTGCTGAAAAGGCTAAGATTGAGCTGTCCGGTGTGGTTAACACCAATGTCAACCTGCCCTTTATCTCCGTTGGTGCCGAGGGTCCTTTGCACCTGGATGTTAATATCAGCAGAGCAAAGTTTGATGAATTAACCGCAGACCTGGTGGAAAAAACAATGGGACCCACCCGTCAGGCTTTAGCTGATTCTGGTTTGCAGCCAAATGAAATTAATAAAATTTTGTTAGTGGGCGGTTCCTCCCGTATTCCCGCTGTACAGGAAGCCATCCGTAAATTCCTGGGTAAAGAACCTCACAAGGGGATCAACCCGGATGAGTGTGTGGCCCTAGGTGCTGCCATCCAGGCCGGAGTTTTGTCCGGTGAAGTGAAGGATGTTCTGCTGCTGGATGTAACGCCTCTGTCCTTGGGTATTGAAACACTGGGTGGTGTATTCACTAAACTTATTGACCGCAATACCACCATCCCAACGTCCAAGAGCCAGATCTTCTCCACGGCAGCGGATAACCAGCCTTCTGTAGAAATTCATGTATTGCAGGGTGAACGTCAGATGGCTGCAGACAACAAGACCTTGGGTAGGTTCCAACTAACCGGCATTCCTCCAGCACCCCGTGGTGTACCACAAATTGAAGTTAGATTTGATATTGACGTGAATGGCATTGTTTCTGTATCGGCCAAGGATATGGGGACCGGCACAGTCCAGAGCATTTCTATCACCGGCGGTACGGGTGGATTATCTGACGATGAAATTAACAGAATGGTCAATGACGCCGAAAAATTTGCTGAAGAGGATAAAAAACGTAAAGAAGCAGTGGAAGTTAAAAACCAGGCAGACAGCATGATTTACCAGGCAGAAAAGACCATTAAAGATCTGGGAGATAAGGCAGAAAAAGATAAGGTAGAGGCACTGCAAAAAGCCATTGAGGAACTACGCACAGCGATGACTGGTAATGACACGGATTTAATCAAGAATAAGCTGGAAGAACTAACCAAACCTCTGCACGAGTTAACGGCTGCCATGTACCAGCAACAGCAGGCCCAGCAAGACCCTGCCCAGGGTGGTTGTGCTGACGGAGGCTGTGGCACCCAGGCTGAAAAGGATCATGTTGTGGATGCCGACTATGAAGTAAAGGATGACAATAAGCAGTAAGATAACATATACTATAGAGTGTTAATTACAGGGGAATCTCGATTCCCCTGTAATTATGAATGTAAGGTGGTGAATCATGGCTAAGCGAGATTATTACGAGGTGCTGGGCGTTAACAAGGGTGCCTCTGCGGAAGAAATAAAGAAATCTTACCGTAAGCTGGCCCGGCAGTACCACCCAGATGCCTACCAGGGCGATAAAGCAGAGGCTGAAGCAAAGTTTAAAGAGATTGCGGAGGCCTATGCCGTACTAAGCGATAATGAAAAACGAGCGGCCTATGACCAATTTGGTCATGCTGCCACCGATGGTCAAGGCTTTGGGGCCGGTGGTTTTGGCGATTTCGGTGGAATTAATGATATCTTTGATATGTTTTTTGGCGGCATGGGCAGGCAGCGTAATGGCCCACAAAAGGGCAGTGATTTACGCTTTAACATGGAAATTTCCTTTAAAGAAGCTGCCTTTGGCATAGAAAGGGATATTCAGATTCCCCGTACCGAAAACTGCGATACCTGTGACGGTTCCGGTGCTGCACCGGGAAGCAATCCCAAAACCTGTGGGACCTGCCATGGCTCAGGACAAGTACAATATGCCTCCAACACTCCCTTCGGTCGGATTGTTCAGAGCCGAACCTGTGATCGGTGTCACGGTTCTGGAAAAATAGTTGAAAAACCCTGCCCCACTTGCCGGGGTGCCGGTCAAATCAGAAGGACCAAAAATATTCATGTGAAAATTCCTGCGGGTGTTGATGAAGGTTCCCGTCTGCGGCTTGCCGGCGAGGGTGAGTCAGGACTCAGGGGTGGCCCACCGGGGGATCTTTACGTCTATATCATGGTGCGGCCTGATAAATTCTTTCGCCGGGAAGGCAACGAAGTTGTCTGCGATATGGAATTGACCTTTGCTCAGGCAGCACTGGGCGATACCATCGAAGTCCCCACCTTGGACGGCACCGCTGACTTAAAAATTCCTGAGGGGACACAAACAGGGACCATTTTCCGCATTAAAGGAAAGGGTATCCCCTACCTAAACGGCAGCGGTAGAGGCGACCAGCATGTCCGTGTCAGGATCGTTACCCCCACCAGGCTGAATGAAAAACAAAAGGAACTGCTCAGAGAATTTTCCCAAACAAGCGGTGAAAAAGCACTCAAAGGCACAGAAAAGAATATTTTTGAAAAAGTGAAGGATGTTTTTAAATAGCCGCCAGCCAGCCGCTTTTTGGTCTTTGCTGGCAGCAAGGAGTTTGCGACAGCGGGGACGGTTCCCGCTGTCGCATTCGCTGTTAGTTTTAGTTAGGGTGCATGGGCCTGGGGCTTTTTGTGTATTCCGGCCAGGATTCCTGGCTACCCTATAGAAATACCCTAGTCCAAAAGCGGAAGGCTGATGGCTAAATCCGGCGAATGCGGCTGCATCATTACATAGACTAAGCTACAATTCGTGTAAGGTAGGTGAAACCCCCATTGAACTGGTTGGAAATCTCTGTCCATGTGCCCCATGAGGGGATTGACATGGTAAGTAATATATTTGATGATTTGGGTGCTGGTGGGGTTGTTATTGAGGATCCCGCCTTAATTAACCAATACATTGAGGCCAATATATGGGACCATTATGAATTTGCCCCAGAGGTTCTTAACCGACCGATGCCTATTGTCAAGGCCTACCTGCCCGAAGGACCTGACTTAGAGAATAAACTGGCGCTTTTACAGGAGCTTTTAATTGCTCTGCCTTTACCCACAGTGCCTGTCTTCGAGAGCCATGAAGTGGCAGAAGAGGATTGGGCCACGGCCTGGATGAAATATTATAAACCAGTGGAAATTGGCAATAAATTAGCAGTTAAGCCCAGTTGGGAAGATTATACCCCAGAGCAACCAAGAATTGTTCTGGAAATGGACCCAGGCATGGCCTTTGGCTGCGGCAACCATCCCACCACCACCATGTGCATGGAATACCTGGAAGGAATTGTTCAGGGTGGAGAAACAGCGGCCGATGTGGGAACCGGTACAGGCATTCTTGCCATCACAGCGGCTAAGCTGGGAGCTGCCAAGGTTTTGGCAGTGGACCTGGATGAAGTGGCTGTTAAGGTGGCCAGAGAAAACATAGAAAGAAACAAAGTGGCTGATACAGTCGAAGTTTTCCATGGCAATTTACTGGACAAAATAAATAGTAAGGTTGATATTGTAATTGCCAATATCGTGGCCAATGTCATTATTTTGTTGGCACCCGATGTACTGCGCATCTTAAAGACGGGTGGTTATTTTATTACCTCCGGTATTATTCAGTTCCGTGCCGAGGAAGTTCGTGAGAAATTAGAACAAATCGGTTTTAGGATAATAGAACGGAAAGAAGACGGGGAATGGGTTGCCTATCTTTGTGTTTTGGAGGGATAATATTGCCCCGATTTTTTGTCCAACCGGAACAAATTAACAGCGACACAGCCCTGATCAAGGGACCCGATGTAAAACATATCAGCCGGGTTCTGCGCATGGCCGTGGGAGATTCCCTGACCCTTTTAGATGGCCGAGGGAATGTTTACCTGGCTGAGATTGTTGAGATTAACAAAGAAGAAGTCCAATGCAAAATCCTTGAGCAGCAGACTGCCAACTCTGAACCAAAGATTCAAGTAACACTGGTACAGGGTTTACCCAAAGGGGACAAAATGGAAACAATTATCCAAAAATGTACCGAATTGGGAGTAAGCCGGGTCATTCCCCTGGCCGCGGCACGTTCTGTTGTCAAATTAGATGCCAATAAAGCAGCAGATAGGCAGCAACGTTGGCAGAGGGTGGCCATGGAAGCAGCTAAACAATGCCGCCGGGCGGGTATACCAGAGGTACATAGAGTAAGTGACTGGGACACCATTTTAGCAAAGCTTCCCCCGGATGCACTGGTGTTAATGCCATGGGAGGCTGAAAAGAGTCAATCCCTGGGAGAGATTCTCCGGCAAAAAACAGTAGCCCCCCCGGAGGTGTATATTTTTATTGGTCCCGAAGGGGGCTTCGAGGATGACGAAGCCCAGCGGTTAAAAGACAAGGGGTATCATCTTGTTACCCTGGGCAACCGGATCTTGCGTACTGAAACAGCGGGCCCCGCAGCCCTAACAATGGTTCTGTACCAATATGGTGAGCTGGGCTAAGGAGGTTTCCGATATGGCTAAATCTGCTGCCATCTATACCCTTGGGTGTAAGGTAAATCAGTATGAATCCTCTGCCATTGCAGATTTATTTCGGCAAGGGGCTTACGAAATTGTTGATTTCGAAGAACAGGCGGATGTTTATGTGATCAATACCTGCACAGTGACCCATCTGGGGGATCGTAAATCCAGGCAAATTATCCGCCGGGCCGCCAAACAAAATCCGGAGGCCGTCATTGCCGTCACTGGTTGCTATGCCCAAACCTCCCCCGGAGAGGTATTGGAAATTCCCGGTGTTGACCTGGTGATCGGCACAAAGGATAAAAGCAAAATTGTGCACTTGGTGGAGGCCTACGCCAGGGGCAAAGGCCCTGTCAATGCCGTCGAGGATATCATGGGCACCGATTGTTTTGAGGAACTTCCTGTTCCCACAGAGCAGGGTAAAACCAGGGCCTTTTTGAAAATTCAAGAAGGCTGCAATAGCTTTTGTGCCTACTGTATTATTCCCTATGCCAGGGGGCCTGTGCGTAGTCGATTGCCGGAAAATGTTATAAGTTCTGCAGCAGCACTCATTGAGCAGGGCTTTAAAGAAATTGTTTTAACGGGTATTCACATTGGTGCCTATGGTCAAGATTTTGCAGACAAGCAGATCGATCTGGCCTGGTTGGTGGAACGTCTGGCAAAATTGCCCGGTCTCCTCCGGTTGCGTCTGGGTTCTGTGGAACCACACGATATAAATGATGCCCTGATCAACTCAGTGGCAGAGAACCCCAATGTTTGCCGGCACCTACATATACCGCTGCAAAGTGGTGATGACGAGGTTTTAGTCCGGATGAGAAGACGCTATAATTCGAAGCAATTTATGGACTTGATTGATAAAATTCACCAGAGAATGAAGGGTATCTCCATCACCAGCGATGTCATAGTTGGTTTTCCCGGAGAAACCGAAGGAAATTTTGCAAACACCTTGAAGACCGTTGAACAGTCAGGTTTTGCCGATATTCATGTCTTTAAATACTCCCCGCGCAAGGGGACTGTGGCTGCTGAAATGACGGATCAGGTTGAGCCACAGGAAAAAGAAGAACGCAGCAAAAGACTGATTGAATTGGGTAATCATTTGGCAAGTAAATTTGCCCAGGGCCAGGTGGGCAAAAAAATTACAGTGTTGGTGGAACAACCTCACGAAAAAAATCATAGTCTTTGGGAAGGTCATACCGATACTTATCTCAAGGTTATTTTCCCCGGTGATGAAAGTCTACGGGGGGAACTGATCGAGGTACAAATTGAAGCTGTTGAGGAATCTGTCTTAAAAGGCAGAATTATTTAAGACATTTGCAGGATATTATAATAGGTGTGTTGAATAATATTTTCGGTAAGACTATCAATGAATATTTTTATTATCTGTGGGGGGAGGTGCTTGCTCGTTGCAAGAGTGCATTTTCTGTAAAATTATAACCGGAGAAATACCCTCCCAGGTTGTGTATCAAGATGATAAGGTATTTGCCTTTAGAGATATTGCTCCTGCCACTCCTGTTCATGTCCTGGTTATTCCTAAAAAACATATATCCTCTCTGGATGATGTAGGTATGGAAGATGCAGACTTAATGGGACATATCCTATTAACCACCGCCAAATTAGCTAAAGAATTAGGATTAGCTAAGGGTTATCGACTGGTTGCCAATTGTGGCGAAGAGGGGGGCCAGACGGTACATCATCTTCATTTTCATCTCTTGGGTGGACGACAAATGCAATGGCCTCCGGGCTAAAATGATTGACTAGAGCTGGATGTCGCGTTATAATTAAGTGGTATTGTATTTTTTACATAGCCTTTTCCACACATAATTTGATTAGACTAGATTAAGGTTTATGGTTTGGCGGAGGGAGGGAAATTGAGTGGCGGAAATTAGAGTCGGCAAGAACGAGACACTGGACAGTGCCCTCCGGCGCTTTAAGCGGTCCTGTCAAAAGGCTGGCGTTTTGGCTGAGGCACGCAAACACGAGCATTACGAAAAACCCAGTGTGAAAAGAAAGAAAAAATCCGAAGCAGCTCGTAAACGTAAAAGCTTTAAATAATTAGCTTCAAAAAAATGCTTGGCATTCATCTATGCCAAGCATTTTTTTACAATATAGGCCTTGGGCCATTGGCCTTGAGCCATTTTATGGTTTACGACCCACGTAGTGCAAAATAAGTTTTTCCAATAGTATGGTATAATAATTTTAGTCGTAGTATTTTGACCATAAGCAGTGGGTCTTGGGCTTTTTATGGATGTATCTTAAGCACGTGGCCCACAGCCCAGTTTGAGAGGGGTGATAAAATGCTTTTTTATTTGGCAACGATGTCTGGTTGGTTAGCTGCCCTTGCTTTGGTTCTGGGAATTTTGGCTCTAATCATCGAAATATTTTTTGTGCCGGGTTTTGGTGTGGCTGGTGTGATCGGGGTTGTTTTGCTGGGATGGGGTGTACTGCTGCTTTCAGTGGATATCTTTCATGCCACCCAGGCACTAACCCTGGCTTTGATCGTCACAGCGTTGGTTCTTGTGGGGGGCATATGGCTGGCCACAAAGTTTAATTTTTGGCGTAAGGTTACCCTGGATAACCGCCAAAATCGGGAAGAGGGCTATCTGGCCCCCAACCTTGAGATGGAAAAACTATTGGGTCAGCGGGGGGTGGCTGCTACACCCTTACGTCCAGCCGGTTCAGCACTCATAGAAGGGCTGAAGGTAGATGTGGTAACCGAGGGCGAATTCATCCCGCCGGGGACACAAGTCATTGTCGTCAAGGTGGAAGGAACCAGGGTGGTTGTAAAGGCATTGGCTTAGGGCTTTTAGGGGATAGCCTTCTGGTTGGCCATGTGCATGTGCCATAGGCCTTTTGTGCATGTTATAAGTAAGGGCTTTAGCTTAGAGGACCATGCCATTTTTCAGGGTAGTTCCCCATGCCGTCGTTGGCGGCACCAGCGGGGGATGCTTCTGTCATCCTGAGCGATAGCAACGGATTTTGGCACAAGCCGGTCAGTGAAAGAAAAGATCCTTCGCTACCGCTCAGGATGACATAGAGGATGGTTTAAAGCCCCATGGCCCAAGGCTAGACCCAAGGCAATACAGTATAAGCACGAAGGAGGTATTTCATGTCGATTAGTCTAGGTGGTCTTTCTTTTTTAGTCATGGTTGTATTAATTGCTGTTATGGTTGTTGTGGTATTAAGTTTTATCCCGGTGGGCCTGTGGATTTCAGCATTGGCAGCGGGGGTAAAGGTGGGGATTTTCACCCTGGTGGGTATGAGATTACGCCGGGTGCCACCGGCTCAGATTGTCAATCCTTTGATTAAAGCAGATAAAGCAGGACTGGCTATCAGTGTAAACCAACTGGAGGCCCATTATTTGGCCGGCGGCAATGTGGATCGGGTTATTGATGCCTTGATTGCGGCAGAACGGGCCAATATCCCGCTGCTTTTTGAAAGGGCTGCGGCCATTGATTTGGCTGGTAGAAACGTGCTGGAAGCAGTACAAATGAGTGTTAACCCCAAAGTAATTGAAACACCTGTGATCAGTGCTGTGGCCAAGGATGGTATTGAGCTAAAGGCGATGGCCAGAGTAACTGTTAGGGCCAATATCGACCGGCTAGTGGGTGGTGCTGGTGAGGAAACCGTCATTGCCCGGGTTGGTGAGGGGGTTGTCACCAGTGTAGGTAGTTCGGAGACCCATAAAATTGTGCTGGAAAACCCAGACAGCATCTCCAAAACCGTTCTTTCCAAGGGTCTGGATGCCGGAACAGCCTTTGAAATTCTGTCTATTGATATTGCCGATGTGGATATTGGCAGAAACATTGGTGCCCAGCTGCAGACAGACCAGGCCGAAGCAGATAAAAACATTGCCCAGGCCAAGGCTGAGGAACGCCGGGCGATGGCTGTGGCCCAAGAGCAAGAAATGAAGGCCAGGGTACAAGAGATGAGAGCGAAGGTTGTGGAAGCCGAAGCCGAGGTGCCCAAGGCCATGGCAGATGCCTTCCGTTCAGGACGTTTAGGTGTTATGGATTACTACAACATGCAAAATATAATGGCTGATACGAAAATGAGAGATTCTATATCCGGCAATGGGCAGGACAAAGAGAAAGGGAAGAAGTTAGAGTAAGGGGTGTGAAGTTTCAATGAATTCATTAATACTCCTTTTCATTTTTTGGGTCATCATCAGTGTTCTTTCCGGCAATAAGAAGAAACAAAGGCACCTGCCCCCCGTGGAGCAAGAAACCTCAACCTACCGTTTGCCCCCGGACCTTAGGGGCAAATGGGGGCCTAGGTCTGAAGAAATAGAGCATTATGAATTACCCGTCGAAGAGATAAGAGAACCTCAGTGGGTAGAACCGGTGATCATGGACCAAAAAACCAATCCGCCGGAAATGCGCCAAAAAGTAAAACCTCTGGTGGAGAAAGCGGCTTCTAAAAAGCAATTGTCCTCTGCCCCTGCTCAAATGGAGGAGGATAACTTTTTGGAGGGGAATTTAACCCCTGCCATGGTGAAAAACGGCATCATCTTATCCGAAATTCTTGGTCCCCCTGTGGCCCGACGCAGGGGAAGATCTTACCAATAATTAGTAATGTTCCCCCTCTGGGCTGCATAAACATAAGCCAAGGAGGGGGGATTTTTTATGTCCTTTAAAGACTTTCAACGTAAATTTAAGAAACAATTCTCTGATTTTTTCGAAATACCCAGTGATGTCATGCTTGATTTACCGAAAATTGTTTTGGTAGGTCACTTACAAGTGTTTATTGAAAACCATAGGGGTATTGTGGAATACACCTCGGAAAAGGTTCGTATTATGGTGGGGGATGGCGAGGTTGGTATTGACGGCAAAAATCTAATGCTGCGCAACATTAAAACAGACGAAATATGCGTGGAAGGACAAATCAAAGGCCTAACCCTATTGGAACCAGGGGAGGTGTGGTAATGGTTCTGCTGCGCTTATTTTCTTTTTTAATGGGACATGTATCCCTTATCGTACGAGGAGAGTTTCTGGAGAAATTTGTTAACATGGCTGCCAGCAGGGGTATCTTTTTATGGGATATTACCCGTGTTGGTGAAAACAAGGTGCGGGTAAAGGTACGTATCTCTGATATTCGCCCCCTGAGACACATCGCCCGGGCTACCCAGAGTGGCTTTTCCATTATTGAGCGCCGGGGTTTTCCCTTTGTGCTAAATCGCCTCAAAAGACGGAAACTACTGGTTATCGGAGGCTTAGGATTTCTTGTAACCCTTTATTTTCTATCCTCCTTTGTTTGGTTTATCAATGTCACCGGCAACGAAAAGTTATCCGATGCAGAAATAAAAAAAATTGCTGCAGAGGTTGGTCTAACTCCCGGTACGGCCAAATGGGACTTGGATGCAAAACAAATTGAAAAGACCATTCGAGAAAAAAACCCGTCAGTGGCGTGGGCTGGTGTGTATGTCAGGGGGACCCGGGTGGTCATAGAGATTGCCGAAAGAAAACTAGTCACGGAGACGCCCAGCACAGGTCCGGCTCATATTGTGGCCGGGAAGGCAGGCTTAATTAGAGAAGTATTGGTTTTAAACGGCCAAGCCTTGGTTAAAGATGGTGATACCGTATTACCCGGCACCATCTTAATAAGCGGGGAAATTAAAGAGGAAATAAAACCAGAACCTTCCAACCAACCCTTGGCAGAGGGAGAGGAACCATTGGAACCCCGGTATATCAGCCGTTATATCCAGGCCAAGGGCTTTGTGCGGGCCAGGGTCTGGTATGAAGGATATGGGGAATGTCCCCTTAATGAAATAGTGGAAAAAATGTCAGGTAATCAAAAAACCTCAATTTGTATTAATTTCGGGACTAAGGAAATAATCATAGCAGGGCCCCATCGAGCACCTTACCAATACTATGAGATGCAGGAGTCTGTTAAAAGTCTTCCTAAATGGAGGAATATTAAATTTCCCGTCGAAATTAGAACTGTGCACTATTTGGAGAAAATAAAAGAAAGAATCATGCATGGTCAAGATGGTGCTAAAAAGATTGCAGAAGAAAAAGCTTTAGCGGACATTCAAAAAAAGCTACCCAAGGACCCCAAAATTGCTGAGCGCAGGCTCGAATTGGTTAATACTGGCAGATCTGAAGATATCATCCGCGTTAAAGCCTTTGTTGAAGCCATCGAAGAAATTGGAGTTTTGACACCCTTCAAAGCACCCGAGGAGGAAAAAGTTTGGCCGAACGTACAGAATTAAAGATTGTTATTGATGACAATGAAGCAGCGGTAGAAATTTTAGGGAAACAAGATGAAAATTTAAATCTAATTGAACAAAGCTTGGAAATCCGCGTAGTGGCCAGAGGAGAGGAAGTAACCCTCATTGGTCCGGCGACCCAGGTTGAACAAGGTAAAGAAGTCTTTGCACAGTTGTTGGATTATTATGGGGCTGGCAATCGTATTGGCAGGCACGAAGTAAATTATGCCTTAAGGGCAGTAAAAGCCGGGGTTAAAGATGCTTTAACCCATTTAGCCAGAGATGTCGTTTTAGTCACGGCCAGGGGTAAACAAGTAAAACCCAAGACCCTGGGGCAAAAGGATTACATCCAAAATATAAGAAAAAATGATATTGTCTTTGCCATCGGTCCTGCCGGAAGTGGTAAAACCTATTTGGCAGTGGCCATGGCTGTAAATGCCCTAAGGAAAAAGGAAGTAAATCGTCTAATTTTAACTCGACCAGCTGTAGAGGCCGGAGAGAAACTGGGCTTTTTACCAGGCGATTTACAGGAAAAGATCGATCCATACCTAAGACCGCTCTACGACAGCTTATATGATATTTTAGGCCTGGAGCATACACAAAAGTACCTTGAGCGAAATATCATTGAAATAGCACCTTTAGCCTACATGAGGGGTAGGACGCTGGAAGATGCCTTTATTATTTTGGATGAAGCGCAAAATACAACACCCGAGCAAATGAAAATGTTTTTAACCAGGATGGGTTTTGGCTCCAAGGCAATCATTACGGGAGATATAACCCAGGTGGACCTTCCCAAGGGACAGAGTTCCGGACTTGTGGATGCCAAAAACATATTGGAAGGAATCAAAGGTATCGCCTTTCAATGGATGACCGCTACCGATATTGTCCGCCATCCCTTGGTGATGGAAATAATCCGGGCTTACGAACAGCAGGCTGAGTAGTAAGACAGGCCTTTACCGTGGGCCAGGGAGTGATTGCACATGTTTTTATTAAAACGAATTGGGGGAGGCCTCATCAAAGGTCTTAAATATCTTTTCAAAAACAGTTCCTTTAAACGCTACATTGCAGCAGGTTTATTTTTTATTTTCTTTACCATGCTGGTTTCCTTTGAGTTTGTTCCTCAAAAGGTTAATTTACAAGTTGGACAAATATCTCCTTCTACAATATATGCACCGAGGGCTGTGGTCTACATTGATCAGCAAAAAACTGCCGAAGAACGCAGAAAAGCCATGGAAAAGGTGCCAAAGGTACCGGAAATTGATGAGGGTGTTACGGCAACCGTCCGTAAAGATATGAATGATGTACTAAAACAAGTTAAAGAGATTCAGGCGGATGGAAACATAGAGAAGGATGAAAAGATCTTACGACTTAAATCAGCAATACCCTTCACCCTATCTGAATCTGCACTTGAACAATTGGCTTTGGGTAATCCCACCAGTACCGATCAACTGACTGCCGGCATTACATCCATCCTTTCCGAAATGCTGAATCAGGGAGAGGGTATCACAGCGGCTCAATTGGCGGAGGCAAAGGAAAGTGCTGGGGAAAGACTAGCTGCCAAACAATTTGCCGAGCCTTATCGTTTACTGGGACAAGGCTTGTTTAAACAATTTCTACGGGCCAATGCCTATTTTGATGAAGAAAAATATCGGCTGCTCCAACAGGAAGCCGCCGAGAGTGTACCTCCTGTGAGAGTGAACATTCAGTATAAAGAAAGAATCCTTACCCAGGGAGACGTCGTAACCGAGGATCATATCGTAAAGCTGCAGGCATTAGGCTTATCCAGGCCACAGCACAGCTTTACCACCATCGTGGGCACTGGGTTACTGGTTGCTTTGCTGATGGTTCTGGTCCTGTGGTACACGTATATTCACAATAAAGATATTTTTAATAAAGGTTGTTTTTTAAACCTCATTGGCATTGTCGCCTTGCTCACGCTTGTGGTTTCAAGAGCCGTTATGTCTATTAACATCAATCAATGGCCAGAATTTAGTGCTTTATTTGGCTATCTAGCACCTATTGCTGCGGCTGGCATGTTAATCACCATTCTCCTAGATTCTCGTTTGGCAATGCTAGTGGTAATGTGCCTGGCTTTGCTGTTGGGCTTTATGTCCGGCAATCTGTCTCATTTTGCCTTGGTCAGCTTTGTCGGCGGTGTCACGGGTGTGTATAGTGTTTCCAAGCTAAGTCAAAGGGGAGACCTGGTGCGGGCGGGGATTTATGTTGGGGCAGCTAGTATTTTCGTTATTGCGGTGGTTGGTCTGATCTCTGGACTTCCCTGGTACCTGATAATTACCTCTGCCCTTTCTCTGGGTATTGCCAATGGTTTATTATCCTCCATTTTGACGAATGGAGCCTTGCCCTATCTGGAAACCAGCTTTGGCATTACCTCATCCGTTCGCTTGCTGGAGCTTGCCAATCCCAGTAACCCATTGCTGAAAAAGCTGATGTTAGAGGCCCCGGGAACCTATCACCACAGCATTCTGGTAGGCAATCTAGCCGAAGCTGCTGCGGAAAGTGTCGGGGCAGATCCTTTGGTTGTAAGGGTAGGTGCCTATTATCATGATATAGGTAAAGTTAAGAGACCTTATTTCTTTATTGAAAACCAGTTGGGTTGCGATAATCCACATGACAAAATAGCACCCACGTTAAGCACGTTAATCCTAACCTCACATGTCAAAGATGGGGCGGAAATGGCTCGGGAAAATAAATTACCACCGGTTATCACGGATATTGTTGAACAACATCATGGCAAAAGTTTGGTTAGTTTCTTTTACCACAAGGCCATGGAGGGAGATCGTGCAGAATCCATTAAAGAAGAGGATTTCCGCTACGAAGGACCAAAGCCAAGAACCAAAGAAGCTGCCATTGTCATGCTGGCAGATAATATTGAGGCTGCGGTTCGCTCCCTGCAAAATCCTACGGCTGGCAGGGTAGAGGGTCTTGTGCGGAAAATTATTAAGGATCGACTACTGGATGGGCAACTGGACGAATGCAATTTGACATTTAAGGATTTAGATGCCATTGCCAATACCTTCCTGCGGGTACTCTCAGGTATTTTCCATAACCGAATTGAGTATCCTGACATGAAACAGGAGATGGAAAGGAGAAAAACCCGTGGCGGTTCTCGTAAATAATTTACAGGAAGAAATAACCGTAGCAGACGAACTACTTCAGCTAGTAGAAGCCGTAGTGAAGGAAAGCCTGAAGTCTGAGGGATATGACACGGATGCAGAAGTTGGACTGATCTTTGTGGATGACAATTATATCCGTAGTTTAAATGCAGAATATAGAGGGATTGATAAACCCACAGATGTTTTATCCTTTGCCTTAAACGAAGGAGAGGACATGCCTGAGGACGAGGAAGCAGAAGACCTACTGGGGGATATCATCATTTCCCTTCCCACTGCCCAGCGTCAGGCCGAGGAATATGGTCATTCCTTTGCCCGGGAAGTGGCCTATTTAACAGCCCATGGCTCTTTACACCTATTGGGCTATGATCATATGACCGAGGAGGACAGGCAGGTCATGCGGCAGAAGGAAGAAGCCATCATGCATCGCCTGAACATCCCAAGGTAGTCTTTTTAGGCAGCGGCTTTTTTAGCTAGGCCGGAGGTCGGAATTTTCATCAATGGTTTGTGACTGGATTATTGGGTTTATATAATGTGTTGATTATGAAAGGTAAACTATGAGTTTCCTGAAAAATTTTGGTTATGCCCTGGCTGGTATCGGACATGCCATAAAGACCCAAAGAAATATGAAGGTTCATCTGGTTGCCACCATCTTGGTGGTAACAGTGGGCCTTTTTTTGCGTATATCCAAACAGGAATGGGTAGATATTTGCTTTGCCATTTTTTTAGTATTGGCAGCTGAATGTATCAACACAGCCATCGAAGCGGTCGTAAACCTAACCTCCCCCCAAAAGCACCCCCTAGCCAAAATAGCCAAAGACTGCGCCGCCGGAGCCGTGCTGTTGCTGGCCCTGAATTCGGTGGTCGTTGCCTACCTAATCCTATGGCCGAAGTTGTCTTACTGCTTTTAGCCATCAGTCATCAGCCGTCAGCCATCCGCTTTTAGGCTGAAGGCTAGACCCGAAAGTAGTGCAGTATAAGCAAGGAGGATTGTTTAAATGACCTTTACAGCGGAGAAACTGATAGATATAGCCAAAGAAGCCAGAGAAAAGGCCTATGTGCCCTATTCCAAATTCAAAGTCGGAGCGGCCCTGCTTACAAAAGAGGGAAAGATTTTTACCGGCTGCAACATTGAAAATGCATCCTACGGACTTACCTGCTGTGCCGAACGCACAGCCATTTTTAAAGCCGTATCAGAGGGCCACAAAGAATTTATCACCCTAGCAGTCATTGCCGATGTCCCCACCGTCTGCAGCCCCTGCGGAGCCTGCCGACAGGTTATGGCGGAATTTAATGGGGAGATGAAAGTACATCTGGCGAACTTGCAAGGGCAGTATAAGACGGTAACAGTAAGTGAATTGTTACCTGGATATTTTAGTGCAGAGGATATGGAAGCTTAAGGGAGGAAAAACAATGCTCAATACACCCGAAGGATATCGCTCGGGTTTTGTGGCCCTGGTGGGCCGGCCTAACGTGGGAAAATCTACGTTATTAAATAAACTGGTTGGTCAAAAGGTAGCCATCATGTCCGACAAGCCCCAGACCACCCGACATAAAATTCACTCCGTACTGAGTAGAAATGAGGCCCAGATTGTATTTTTAGACACCCCTGGTATCCACAAACCCAGGCACAAACTTGGTGAGTACATGGTGGATGTAGCCTTGGGGGCATTAAAGGAAGTCGATGCGGTGCTTTTTCTAGTGGAGGCTAATGAAGCACCGGGACCAGGGGATCAATATATTGCTGAGCAGCTAAAGGGAGTAAAAACCCCAGTATTTCTAATGCTTAATAAAATAGACCTGCTGCAAAAGGAACAGGTGCTGGAAAGAATCATACAATATAAAGACCTATTGCCCTTTGCCGAGGTTATCCCTGTATCAGCCATGGCTGGAGACAATGTAAACCGCTTAATAGAAACCATCATTAAGTATCTACCCGAAGGTCCCCAGTATTACCCGGCGGACATGATTACCGATCGTCCCGAACGGTTTATTATGGCAGAAATTATTCGGGAAAAGGTACTGCACCTGACCAGCGAAGAAATTCCCCATTCCGTTGCAGTGGTGGTGGAACAAATCACGGAGCGCAATAATGGCGTCGTTGCGGTGAATGCTGTCATCTACACCGAGCGAGACTCCCAAAAGGCTATTTTAATCGGTAAGGGTGGCAACATGCTCAAAGAAGTAGGTCGCCGTGCCAGAGTAGAGATTGAAAACCTCTTGGGTTCCAAGGTGTTTCTGGAATTATGGGTTAAGGTAAAAAAGGATTGGCGTAATAAAATGACCGATATAAGGAATTTTGGTTTTACCCAAGAAGACTAGATGCTGTGGGCCATGAGCCGGCATTGTCGATTGTGAACGGCACCATCAAAAAATGGCATAACGGATGGCTTAAAGCCCATGACCCAAGGCCAATTTGTTGCCCTGGAAAGGTAGATCCATGAAAACGTATAAAATCGATGCCATTGTACTAAAGTCCCGAGACATGCGGGAAGCGGATAAAATTTTAACGGTTTACTCCATACAAAGGGGTAAGCAAAGAATTGTTGCCCATGGTGCGGCTAAACCAAATAGTCGTAAGAGGGGGGCTGTGCAGCCCTTTTGTTTTTCTGAGTTTATGCTGCATCGGGGTAGGGAATTGGATTCCATCAGCCAGGCAGAACTCCGGGAAGGGTTTACGGAGCTTAGGCTGGACCTAGATCGCATAACCGCCGCAGCCTATGCAGCAGAATTAATGGATGGATTTACTGCTGAAGGGGAACCGAACCCAAGTATCTTTAGCCTTTTTTACAGCACGCTGCACCTAATTGCAGTTGGTTATCAGTCAGTCATGATTCTTCGGGCCTTTGAGGCAAAGCTGCTGGGTTATTCCGGATTGCAGCCGGAGTTAAACCGCTGCGGTGCTTGTGATACTGAGATTCGAGATACCAAGGTTTTTTTTGGTCCCCAGCAGGGGGGACTACTGTGCCAGGAATGCGCTGGGTTAGAAAAAAAAGCCTTAAAATTCAGCAGAGGAACCATCGAAATATTGAAAACCCTCTACCGTTGGGAGTTAACCAAATTACATCAGTTAAAAGTACCCATAGCTTTACAACAGGAACTCAACACCCTTATGCGGACCTATATGGAATATCACCTGGAAAAAAGATTAAAAACAACAGAATTTATGGATCGGCTGCATAAAACCAACCTGTACGGGGGTACAAATATATAATACAAAGGATTATGGGGAGGTATCATGCAGTGACCAGTGAACTGGAAAAGATTGACCTTCTTCGAGCCCGGCTGGGTGTTAGCTACAAGGAAGCAAAGGATGCCCTGGACATGGCTGGCGGCGATGTTGTTGAGGCCTTAATCAAACTGGAAGAAAAAAATAGGCAATGGAATGAAAAACTGCACGGTAAAGGCAACGAATTTATGGGCCAATTTAAAACCCTTATTGAGAAGGGACAAAAGACCAAGGTTAAGGTTAAGAAGGATGATAATACAGTGGTAGAATTCCCAGCTACCATTGGTGCTTTAGGTGTTCTTGGGGCCATGGCCAGTACTCCCATATTAATTGTGGGTGCCTTGGGAACCATCGCGGGCCTAGCCAATAACTATCGCTTGGAGTTTCAGGATGAAAAAGATAAGTGGGAACCAGACGTAGAAGTTCCTGAAGACAACTACAAGGAAAATAGTCCAAGACACTAAAACTATTGACAAAAACTTAGCATTTTGATAGATTTTTGGTTATAATTGAAAATTATGCGATGAGGAAAAAAGTATGCGAATGCTTGTTTGCAGCGAGCCGGAGTGGTGAAAGCCGGTAACAAAGGTCGTATATGGGGGTTTCTGAGCAGCAGGGGGAAAGCCACTACAAGGGTGAGTAAATCCTGCAAACAATTAAGGTGGGCTGTTTATCAGCCAAACAGGGTGGAACCGCGGGAAATGCTCCCGTCCCTGACATTATGTCAGGGACGGGAGTTTTTATTTTTTCTAAAAAAGGAGGCAAAAAACAGTGAATTTCCAGGAACTCATACTGACCCTAAATAAATTCTGGTCAGAACAAAACTGTATCATTCAACAACCCTATGACATTGAAAAGGGTGCTGGTACCATGAACCCGGCTACCTTTCTCAGAGCTTTAGGCCCAGAACCCTGGCGGGTGGCCTATGTGGAGCCTTCACGCCGTCCCACCGATGGCCGTTATGGGGAAAACCCCAACCGCTTGCAGCATTACTTCCAATACCAGGTTATCCTAAAACCTTCCCCGGATGATGTGATTCCTGTTTATTTGGATTCATTGCGGGCCATTGGCATTGATCCAGACCAGCATGATATTCGCTTTGTGGAGGACAACTGGGAATCCCCCACTTTGGGTGCCTGGGGTTTGGGTTGGGAAGTGTGGCTGGATGGCATGGAAGTAACCCAATTTACCTACTTCCAACAGTGTGGCGGCATTGATTGCCACCCGGTTTGTGCTGAAATCACCTATGGTTTGGAAAGACTGGCCATGTTTATTCAGAAAAAGGACAGTGTTTACGATATCCTTTGGGTGGGTGATATCACCTACGGAGACGTTTACCACCAGAACGAAGTGGAACAATCGAGTTATAACTTTGAAGTGGCCAACACCGAAATGCTTTTTGACCTGTTTGATATGTATGAAGCAGAGGCCAACCGCATTCTGGAAAAGAACCTGGTGCTCCCTGCCTATGACTATGTTTTAAAATGTTCTCATACCTTTAACTTATTAGATGCCAGGGGTGCCATCAGTGTTTCTGAACGACAGGGCTTTATCGCCAGGGTACGCCAGATGGCCAGGGCCTGTGCCCATGCCTATGTGGAGCAGCGTGAAAAACTAGGATATCCTCTGCTAAAGAAAGGGGGCAATATGAATGGCTAAGGACTTCTTATTGGAAGTTGGGATTGAAGAAATGCCAGCCCGCTTTTTGGGTCCGGCGTTAACGCAACTCAAAGAAATTACGGTCAAGACCTTGCAAGAACAAAGAATAACCTATACAGATATCCAAACCTATGGTACCCCAAGGCGTTTGGTTCTTTTCGTAAAAGATTTGGCCGAAGGCCAGGCGGCCTTAGAGAAAGAAGTGAAAGGTCCTGCCAAAAAGGCCGCTTATGATGTTGAGGGCAATCCTACCAAGGCCATCTTAGGTTTTACCAAATCCCAGGGGGTGACCCTGGAAGATCTAGTGATCCGCAACATCGGACAAGTTGAATATCTTTATGCCATGAAGCGGGAAGAGGGTCGTCCTACCGCTCAGGTGCTGTCGGAAATCTGCCCGAATCTGATAACCGGACTACATTTCCCTAAACCCATGCGCTGGGGGCAATTGGAACTTCGTTTTGCCCGTCCCATCCGTTGGCTGCTGGCCCTCTATGGTGCTGATGTGGTGCCCTTTGGCTTGGCCAATCTAAAATCTGACCGAGTTACCTATGGTCATCGCTTTTTGGCCACAGGGGAGCTGTCCATCACCAATCCCGCGGATTACTTTAGCAAACTCCGGGCTGCTTATGTTCTCATCGATCCCGTCGAACGTAAAGAAATCATCTGGCAGCAGGTGCAGGAATTGGCCGCCCAAGAAGGCGGCGTAGTGGAAAAGGACGAAGATTTGCTGGACGAAATTACCAACATTATTGAGTGGCCCACAGCCCTTTGTGGTGCCTTTGATCCAGACTTTTTAAAATTGCCCGGGGCAGTTCTAGTTACCCCCATGCGGGAGCATCAACGTTATTTTCCTGTAATTAGCATAGAAGGAAAACTTTTAAATAAATTTATTGCAGTAAGAAACGGCACCACAGCATATATAGAAATTGTTACAGCTGGTAACGAAAAGGTATTGCGTGCTCGTCTGGCTGATGCTGCCTTCTTCCTTGCAGAAGATCTAAAGCAACCTCTGGCTGACAAAGTAAATGGTTTGAAAAAAGTCGTCTTCCTGGAGGGGCTAGGCTCCATCGCTGATAAAGTGGATCGCATTGGTGCCTTAGCAGACCACCTGGCAGAGGCACTGGGTGCGGATGAGGCCCAAAGGGAAAGTATCCAACGGGGTGCGTTATTGGCTAAAGCGGACTTAGTCACCAACATGGTCTACGAATTTCCAGAACTACAGGGCGAAATGGGACGCGAATATGCCCTACGCAACGGAGAGGCACCGGAGGTTGCCGAAGCAATTTTTGAACATTACCTGCCCCGTTTTGCCGGAGATATCTTACCGGAATCCCTTTCAGGTAAGATGCTGAGTTTAGCCGATAAAATGGATACGATTGTTGGCTGTTTTGCCATTGGCATCCAACCCACTGGCTCCCAAGATCCCTATGCCTTGCGTCGTCAGGCACTGGGCATATGCCACATCTTAATTGAAGGAAGAATTCATTTATCCTTGAAGGAACTGATTCAATGGGCATATCAGGGATATCAAGAAGCGGTTGAACTTAAATCAGACTTAGCCCAGGTAACTTCAGAAATTGAAGAATTCTTTAAACAAAGACTCAAGGGTATTCTCAGTGACAGGGGATTGTCTTACGATACCATTGATGCCGTACTGACCGTTGGTTTTGATGACCTTGCAGATGTGGTGGACAGAGGAGTGGCAGTTGCTTCCTTCCGCGAATTGCCTGCTTTTGGTGCCCTTATGACAGCTTTCAACCGTGCCAATAACCTGGCCAAACACGCAACCACTACACAAATTGAAGCGGTTCACCTGGAGCATCCAGCAGAACAGGAACTTTCTAAACTCCTAATAAACTTAGAAAATGAAGTGAAGCCACTGTTAGCCCAAAGGGATTATGCCGGAGCTTTACAAAAAATTGCCACAATCCAAAGGCCCCTGGATACATTCTTTGAAAGTGTGATGGTGATGGCAGAAAACGAAGCAGTAAAAACCAATAGACTAGCCCTTTTGAAAAAGCTTGTGCAGCTTAGCATGAGTGTGGCTGATTTCAGCAAAATTGTGGTTGAATCAAAGTGATATAAAAAATATAAAAAAAATTTTTGGAAAAGTAGGATTTAATGGGGGAAATATAGTATATTATAGTCAGAGATTACTCCTTAATTAGTATGTCACATTTAAGGTTAGGGGTGAGGGGATGGATCTTTCCAAACGGCAGGAAACCATTATAGAAATTGTCAAAAACGATGGTCCTATTACCGGCGAGCAGATTGCAGAACGCCTCAACCTGACTAGGGCAACCTTAAGGCCAGACCTATCGATTTTGACGATGGCGGGGATCCTTGAGGCTCGGCCGAGGGTAGGATATTACTATAGTGGAAAATCCGCTGACAAGATCCTAGCAGATAAAATCACCCGGATCAAGGTGGGTGAAGTTAAATCAGTGCCCACGGTGGTTTCTGAAAGCTGTTCTGTATATGATGCAGTGGTCACAATGTTTATTGAAGATGTGGGGACCCTCTATATTGTTCGTGAAGGCGGTATGTTAGACGGTGTTGTCTCACGCAAAGACTTGCTAAAGACCACCCTTGGTGGTCACGACATTCACAAATTGCCTGTTGGCGTGATCATGACAAGAATGCCGAATATCCACATGGTTCAGGAGAATGACTCGGTCTGGTTAGCGGCCCATAAGCTGCTAACCCATGAAATCGATTCGTTACCAGTGGTACGGACTGTTCAGGTGGTCAACGGCAAAGATTACGAAGTCGTTGGCAGATTTTCCAAGACAAATGTTACCCGGCTCTTTGTTGAATTAGGCGAAGGGTCTTGAGGAGGGGTTTACCATTATAGCACCAAAAGACGATCATCCGGTGGTCTATATTGTATCTGACTCCATTGGTGAAACGGCAGAATTAGTGGCCAAAGCGGCAGTTAGCCAATTTAATGGTGTAGACATAGAAATACGCCGTGTTCCCTACGCCAATGATCCCCAGGATATTGTAGATATTGTTAATGAAGCGCAGGGCCAAAACTGTATCATTGCCTTTACTCTGGTTTTGCCTGAGTTACGGGAAGTTCTGATTATAGAATCAGATAAGCATAACATCCCCACAGTAGATATTATGGGTCCCATTTTAGATGCTTTAAGCATCATTACGTCGGGTCCCCCGAAACTTGAACCTGGTTTGGTGCGCAAGCTGGATGAAGAGTATTTCCGTCGGGTTGAAGCCATCGAATTTGCAGTAAAGTATGATGACGGAAAGGATCCCAGAGGAATTCAAAAAGCCGATTTGGTAATTCTCGGAGTTTCCCGGACATCTAAAACACCTTTAAGCATGTATTTGGCAAATAAGCGAATTAAGGCGGCCAATGTTCCATTGGTGCCAGAAGTGGCACCGCCTAAGGAAATTTTTAATCTGGCGAACAAAAAAGTCATTGGCTTAACCATCAAACCCCAACAATTGAATGTGATTCGCACAGAAAGGTTAAAAACCCTGGGGCTTACCTCAAATGCAGATTATGCCAGTCATGCACGTATCTTAAAAGAGCTGGAGTACGCCGAGGAAATTATGAAGCGAGTTGGCTGCCCGGTGATTGATGTTACCAATAAAGCTATTGAGGAAACTGCCAGTAAAGTGCTGGAAATCTATTATAGGGGTGAAAGGTACGGTCGGTAGTTTTCTAAAATATGACAAGGTGGAATAAAGATAAGTAAAGAGGCGAATTCTATTTCGGAGGTGAGTAATGCTCACCTCCTGCCTCAAAAAACAGGAGGGAATTTAAATTGGCAACCAAAAAATATGTCTATGCTTTTTCGGAAGGAAAAGCAGAAATGAAAGGCCTTTTAGGCGGTAAAGGCGCCAACCTAGCGGAAATGACCAATATCGGCCTTCCGGTACCCCCTGGATTTACCATCAGCACGGAGGCTTGTAAAGAGTTTTACAATGCCGGACGTAAATTCCCCGAAGGACTTGAGCAGGAAATAGAAGCAAAAGTAGCCTGGTTAGAGCAAACACTTAATAAAAAATTCAACGACCTGAGCGGTCCCCTTTTAGTATCTGTGCGTTCTGGCGCAGTTGTTTCCATGCCTGGTATGATGGACACGGTATTAAATCTAGGTCTTAATGATCAAACCGTCACTGCCTTGGCTGACAGCAGCGGCAATGCACGTTGGGCGTACGATTGCTATCGTCGCTTTATTCAAATGTTTGGTAATGTGGTTCTGGACCTTGAACATCATAAATTCGAAGCCGTTTTGGAAGATCAGAAACACAAGAGAAATGTTGAATTTGACAATCAGTTAACTTCTGAGGATTGGCAAGAAGTTATTGAAAAATATAAATACATCGTTCGCAAAGAAACAGGCAGTGACTTCCCGCAGGATCCCAAGGAGCAGCTTTATAAGGCCATTTATGCAGTTTTTGATTCCTGGGAGAATGATCGTGCCATCGTCTATCGTAAGGTGCATAGGATTTCCGATGATCTGGGCACCGCTGTTAACGTGCAGGCAATGGTCTTTGGTAACATGGGGGATGATTGCGGTACGGGTGTAGCCTTTACCCGTAACCCCTCCACCGGCGAGAAACTGCTTTATGGTGAGTATCTGACCAATGCCCAGGGTGAAGATGTGGTGGCTGGTATCCGTACTCCCCAGCCTATTGCCAAACTGGCTGAGGAAATGCCCGATGTTTACCAGCAGTTTGCCCAAACCTGCACCCTTTTGGAAAACCATTACAAAGACATGCAAGACATCGAGTTTACCATTGAACGCAATAAATTATGGATGCTGCAGACCCGTAACGGTAAGCGTACCGCTCAGGCTGCCATTCGGATTGCCGTGGAAATGGTTAGTGAAGGCGTCCTTACGAAGGAAACGGCCATCAATCGGGTTGATCCCAATCAACTCAATCAATTGCTGCACCGCCGTATTGATCCTACTGCCAAACTAGAAGTAGTGGCCAAAGGTTTACCTGCTTCCCCTGGTTCTGCATCTGGAGAAGTGTGCTTTGATGCTGACCTAGCGGAAAAATTACATGAACAGGGGCATAAGGTGATCTTAGTTGGTACCGAAACCACACCAGACGATATCCATGGCATGGTAGCAGCCCAGGGTATTTTAACCTCCCGGGGTGGTATGACCAGCCACGCTGCCGTGGTGGCCCGTGGTATGGGTAAACCCTGCGTCTGTGGTTGTGAGGCCATTCGCATTGACCATGAAAATAAACAATTTATGGTAGGTAAAATTAAAGTTAAAGATGGTGACATCGTATCCATTGATGGTTCCACCGGTGAAGTGATTCTGGGTGAAGTACCCATGATCGAGCCGGAACTTTCCAACGAATTCCAACTATTATTACAGTGGGCCGATGAACTTCGCACCATGGGAGTAAGGGCCAATGCTGATACGCCAGAGGATGCTGCCAAGGCTCGGGAATTTGGTGCCGAGGGTATTGGCTTGACCCGTACCGAGCATATGTTTATGGCTTTGGATCGTTTACCCATCGTACAAGAAATGATCTTGGCCAATGATATCGAGGAAAGGGCAGAGGCACTGGCTAAATTACTGCCCATGCAAGAAGAAGATTTCTACGGCATTCTCAAGGCCATGGACGGACTGCCTGTATGTATCCGCCTATTGGACCCCCCCTTACACGAGTTCCTGCCCAATGCCGAAGAACTGGCTGTGGAAATTAACACCTTGAAGTTAACCAATGGGGACCCAGCTAAGTTAAGCTATAACGAAGAGTTAATGCGCAAGGTACGCTCCTTATCCGAATTCAACCCCATGCTGGGTCACCGGGGCTGCCGCCTTGGCGTTACCTGGCCGGAAGTATATGCTATGCAAGCCAGAGCCATCTTCCAAGCCACTGCCCGCCTAGTGCAGGAAGGCTACAAGATTGAGACGGAAGTGGAAATTCCCTTAGTTATCGAAGTTAAGGAATTGGCTTATCTACGTCAATTAGTAATCGATATTGCGGATCAAGTTAAGCAAGAAACGGGTGTGGATTTCCATTATACCGTAGGCACCATGATTGAAATTCCCCGGGCGTGTTTACTGGCCGATGAGATTGCTACCGAGGCAGAATTCTTCTCCTTTGGTACCAATGACCTGACCCAAACCACCCTGGGCTTCTCCCGGGATGATGCCGAAGGCAAATTCATGCAGCCCTACATTGAGAAGAAAATCCTTGCCGAAAACCCCTTCATTGTCCTAGACCGTAAGGGTGTTGGCAAACTCATGCAGTGGACCGTAGACAATGCCCGCCGGGTAAAACCTGACCTGCTCATCGGTATCTGCGGCGAGCACGGCGGTGAACCCAGCTCCGTAGAATTCTGCCACATGATTGGCCTCAACTACGTTAGCTGCTCCCCCTACCGTGTACCTATCGCACGTTTAGCTGCCGCCCAGGCCGCGGTTAACAACAAAGACCAATCGAAGTAAAGGTTAGAATAGTAAGCGTGTAGTCCCAAAGGGTATTGTCCTTTAGTGATGCTAAAGGACAATACCCTGTTTTTTTATTTGTTAAAATACTCATGAGAGTGATAATAGGTTTTAGCCACTGTCCAGGCAGTTTTAAGAGTTAGACGTTAAATGATTATTGTATAGACGGATGTGATAACATGACAGGGCTAGACCCTATCCTAGAAACGGGTAGGGTCTTTGTTTTGGCATAAAGCGATATTATTAAAAAAAAATATATAATGAGAGGTGCTTTTCTTAAAAATATATAGTGGTAATTAAGTTGCCAAGTTACACATTGACATCTATCTATATTCAGGAATATAATATACATAGATAACCATCTATATGATTGCTTTACGAAAGAAGGTGCTAAGGTGGAAAGTAAATACAGGGATTATGCTTTGTTTATGAAAGCTCTCTCAGATGAAACAAGGGTTAAGATATTTCATATGCTTTCTCAGGGTGAGCTTTGTGCTTGTAATATTTTAGATGAATTTAACATTACACAGTCGACTCTTTCATACCACATGAAAATTTTAAGTGAAAGTGGCCTTGTGAATAGTAGGCGTGATGGAATTTGGATGAAATATACTATTAATAAGGATAACCTTAAAATACTAAATGAATTTTTAAATGATGTTGCCGTAAATCTAGAAAACCCAAATAAATGCTTTGAATGCCCTGAAAAATGTTAGAAGATGATCTTTTTAATTACTTAATAATTCAAGATACTAATGGGATTGGGTGCTCGAGGGTCCAACCGGTAAGAGTGATAATGAATTTGAAGTTATTATCACAGAAATGAAAAGAGGATTAAAGAGCTTAGAAAGCGGAACCGGACTCAGTCCTTTGTTAAATAATTTAAGGAGTGGTGTCTATGGGTGATATAAATAAAACTGATATTAGAAATATTGTTCGTAAAAGTTATGGTAAAATAGCTGACGGCAAGGTAAACAGTGGAGGATGCTGTAGCGGTAGTATTAAAATAAAAGATTCTACCAAAAAAGTATCAAAAGAAATTGGGTATTCGGATGAAGAAATGTTAAATGTACCAGAAGGCGCTAACATGGGGTTAGGTTGTGGAAATCCTCAACTGATTGCAGAGATAAAAGAAGGTGAAACAGTAATTGACCTTGGGAGCGGAGGCGGATTTGATTGTTTCTTGGCATCAAAAAAGGTAGGTCCCAAGGGATATGTAATTGGAGTAGATATGACGCCTGAAATGGTGAGTAAATCAAGGATTTTATCAAAGAAACATAAATATACGAATGTAGATTTCAGATTAGGTGAAATTGAAAATCTTCCGGTAGCTGATAACACAGCAGATGTAATTATCTCAAATTGTGTAATAAACTTGTCCCCCAAAAAACAAAGGGTATATCATGAGGCATACAGGGTATTGCTAAAAGGTGGTAGAGTTGCTATTTCTGATGTAGTCCTAATTAAAGACCTGACAGAAGAAATGAAGCAAGATGAAAAACTTTATTGTGGTTGAGTTGCTGGCGCCTCTTCAGTTGAAGAGCTAAAAATATATTTAGAGAGAGCTGGATTTAGTAATATCAATATTGAAACTAAAGAAGTACCGAAGGAATATGCTAAAAAATGGGCACATAATTTAAGCGTTGGTGAATATATTATGTCTGCTTCAATAAAGGCAACTAAATTGTTGTAATTTACTATAAAAACTAACATAGAACTAAATTTCCGATGAGATGTTTAGTTCTATTTATTAAAAATACCTGCATTTATAAAGCTGGATAGAGTAACAATAAAATTTATAATTTGTATAAAGTGTTCCATAATGTGAAAAAACGGCGCTTGGTCTATTATGATAGCAGCCGCCAGGCTGTGATAAACAAATCGGGAGATTTGGGTCAGAAGTAGGAAGGCATTGCGTACCAAAGGTTTGTGGCATAATGTAAAAATAAAGTAAGGGTATTATCTCTTGATAATTTGAGGGATCATACCTTTTTTATTTGGTTATTTGCATTTTGAAACAAAAAACGGGTAAAAACAGGGTGTTTTAGAAAGAAAAAGCATATAGTCCTCCCGGAAAAATATTTTCAATTGGATATTGACTTAAACTTAACTTTAAGTCGCATAGTTAATATAAACTTGAGTCTCGGTTTTATCATGCAAAAATACAGAAGCAATCAGGAGGAATATGCTATGAGCTTTCAAATGTATGCACAGACACGCATTCTGTTCGGTGACGGTCAACTGGAAGCAGGCCATGCCCGGTAAAAGGCCCTGCTTGTAATTTCAGGTGGAAAGTCCACGAAAGAAAATGGCGTATTGTCCTCAAATGTTTTTAACGGACAATACCCTTTTTATATTTGTTGCCAAAAACGGTTGTAAGGCTATATAAATTTAAAAAATTGACGCCATAAATGCCGAGACTATGACTGGTTGTTGTAGGTTTGCATAACAACCTTATTGAATTGACACGAAGAGAAAGACAAGTTATAATTTGATTGAACGATCAATCAATAAATTGAATATACGTTCAGCGAAATCTATAAACTGTTGTTATTAAGAGAAGGTGGTTTTTTGCATGGAGGATAAACAATCGTTTATAACCGAAGCGAGAAGGGAGCAAATAATAAAGGCAGCTATTGAGGTTTTAAAGGAGATTGGATATGTAAATACAAGCTTAGCTAAAATTGCCGGTAAGGCTAATATCAGCACAGGACTTATCTCCTATCATTTCTCCGGTAAAGAAGATTTGATGAATAATACCTTAATGTTTTTGGTAGAGCAAGAGTGGCTTTTTGTTAATAAACGAGTTGCCCTAAAAAGTAAATGGACAGATAAATTGATCGCATTTATTGAAGCAAGTTTAGCTTACCAGCTTTTAAATCGAGCAAACAGTATTGCTTTAATTGAAATTGTTTTTAACGCCCGAACATCGGATCAAGTCCCATATTATTTGTTAGAAGACGATAAAGAAGATTTAAAAGCCAGTTTATTAAAAGAAATACTGTTTAAAGGACAAGAAGCAAAAGAGTTCGGAGATTTTAATCCGCAAGTAGTTTCAACTATTGTTCAAGGGGCGATATCGGAGACGATGTTATCCCCGCAAAATAAGTTTAATAATGAAGAATATGGTTTAGAACTGATAAAGGGTGTATTAAAAATTGTTAAATGATTTTAGTAAGAGGCACCAAAAGGAAAGTGTTTATGAGAGAAACATCCGTTATCATGGTGTCTGCCGTTATTGGAACCAGCTAAAAGGTGTTGATCATGGGAAATGAACAGAACAATAAAAAGGTAAATGGTGGTGTAACCAGGTTGTTGCGGAGGTTAAGCCCAGCGGTGATATGTCAAGAAGGTGATTCTAGAAAATTGGAAATTAATTTAACAAAAGTACACCTTTTACCTAAAAAAGGGTATAAGAAATAAGCCCACCAATTAAGCAAAGAAAATATTCCTT
>NZ_JBAIYV010000016.1:0-5609 GCF_036763075.1 Desulfotomaculum sp. 1211_IL3151
AAGAAGATCATTAAGAGATTATGAAGAACAACTTGTGTGGATTTTTACTGGTTGATTGATCGAAATTATTTTCATTGATTGATGGTAGAAATTACTCGAAGTTTATTTGAGAAATATTTGTCAGAAAATTGATGAGCCAAGATTGGTGCCCTTTAAGGCACTACATAGTATTAAACTGAAGAGTTTGATCATGGCTCAGATTGAACGCTGGCGGCAGGCTTAACACATGCAAGTCGAGCGGGGAAAGGTAGCTTGCTATCTGACCTAGCGGCGGACGGGTGAGTAATGCTTAGGAATCTGCCTATTAGTGGGGGACAACATCTCGAAAGGGATGCTAATACCGCATACGTCCTACGGGAGAAAGCAGGGGACCTTCGGGCCTTGCGCTAATAGATGAGCCTAAGTCGGATTAGCTAGTTGGTGGGGTAAAGGCCTACCAAGGCGACGATCTGTAGCGGGTCTGAGAGGATGATCCGCCACACTGGGACTGAGACACGGCCCAGACTCCTACGGGAGGCAGCAGTGGGGAATATTGGACAATGGGGGGAACCCTGATCCAGCCATGCCGCGTGTGTGAAGAAGGCCTTTTGGTTGTAAAGCACTTTAAGCGAGGAGGAGGCTACCGAGATTAATACTCTTGGATAGTGGACGTTACTCGCAGAATAAGCACCGGCTAACTCTGTGCCAGCAGCCGCGGTAATACAGAGGGTGCAAGCGTTAATCGGATTTACTGGGCGTAAAGCGCGCGTAGGTGGCCAATTAAGTCAAATGTGAAATCCCCGAGCTTAACTTGGGAATTGCATTCGATACTGGTTGGCTAGAGTATGGGAGAGGATGGTAGAATTCCAGGTGTAGCGGTGAAATGCGTAGAGATCTGGAGGAATACCGATGGCGAAGGCAGCCATCTGGCCTAATACTGACACTGAGGTGCGAAAGCATGGGGAGCAAACAGGATTAGATACCCTGGTAGTCCATGCCGTAAACGATGTCTACTAGCCGTTGGGGCCTTTGAGGCTTTAGTGGCGCAGCTAACGCGATAAGTAGACCGCCTGGGGAGTACGGTCGCAAGACTAAAACTCAAATGAATTGACGGGGGCCCGCACAAGCGGTGGAGCATGTGGTTTAATTCGATGCAACGCGAAGAACCTTACCTGGTCTTGACATAGTAAGAACTTTCCAGAGATGGATTGGTGCCTTCGGGAACTTACATACAGGTGCTGCATGGCTGTCGTCAGCTCGTGTCGTGAGATGTTGGGTTAAGTCCCGCAACGAGCGCAACCCTTTTCCTTATTTGCCAGCGGGTTAAGCCGGGAACTTTAAGGATACTGCCAGTGACAAACTGGAGGAAGGCGGGGACGACGTCAAGTCATCATGGCCCTTACGACCAGGGCTACACACGTGCTACAATGGTCGGTACAAAGGGTTGCTACCTCGCGAGAGGATGCTAATCTCAAAAAGCCGATCGTAGTCCGGATTGGAGTCTGCAACTCGACTCCATGAAGTCGGAATCGCTAGTAATCGCGGATCAGAATGCCGCGGTGAATACGTTCCCGGGCCTTGTACACACCGCCCGTCACACCATGGGAGTTTGTTGCACCAGAAGTAGGTAGTCTAACCTTAGGGGGGACGCTTACCACGGTGTGGCAGATGACTGGGGTGAAGTCGTAACAAGGTAGCCGTAGGGGAACCTGCGGCTGGATCACCTCCTTAACGAAAGATTGACGATTGGTAAGAATCCACAACAAGTTGTTCTTCATACGATGTATCTGAGGGTCTGTAGCTCAGTTGGTTAGAGCACACGCTTGATAAGCGTGGGGTCACAAGTTCAAGTCTTGTCAGACCCACCACTATCTGACTACAGAAGAAAAGATACATTGACTTATTGATAAGCTGGGGACTTAGCTTAGTTGGTAGAGCGCCTGCTTTGCACGCAGGAGGTCAGGAGTTCGACTCTCCTAGTCTCCACCATACATTCCTACGGAATGTATAAAGACAAAAGCTAATAAATAGACAATCAGTTGATTGTTAGTTTAGTCCTTAAGCGATCAAGTGATGAGATCCTAGAGATTAACAAGTACAAGCGTTATGATACGCGGACTTGATAATCTCTGTGATTTATCACAGTTTCCTGACCTGACGAAGGCTGGAAAAATCATTAACAGAATATATTTGAGTTGAAATAATTTGTTCAAACTCGTTTCAAGTAGGCAACTACAAGAAATGAGTTCTAGCGAAATTAACTGAATCAAGCGTTTTGGTATATGAATCTAATTGAAGCTGTACAGTAGTTAAATCTACGAAACGCCAACTGTATGAGCGTGATGAGAGATCATCACAATCTGTTGCTTATCCCACTTGTAAGGATAAACGACTGTTTGGGGTTGTATAGTCAAGTAATTAAGTGCATGTGGTGGATGCCTTGGCAGTCAGAGGCGATGAAAGACGTGATAGCCTGCGAAAAGCTCCGGGGAGGCGGCAAATATCCTGTGATCCGGAGATGTCTGAATGGGGAAACCCACTTACCATAAGGTAGGTATTGCAACATGAATACATAGTGTTGCAAGGCGAACGAGGGGAAGTGAAACATCTCAGTACCCTTAGGAAAAGAAATCAATTGAGATTCCCTCAGTAGCGGCGAGCGAAAGGGGAAGAGCCCATTAAGTCATATAAGTTCTAGTGGAACGCTCTGGGAAGTGCGACCGTAGACGGTGATAGTCCTGTACACGAAAGGGCTTATATGATGATGTCGAGTAGGGCGAGGCACGTGAAACCTTGTCTGAATATGGGGGGACCATCCTCCAAGGCTAAATACTCCTGACTGACCGATAGTGAACCAGTACCGTGAGGGAAAGGCGAAAAGAACCCCTGTGAGGGGAGTGAAATAGATCCTGAAACCGCATGCATACAAGCAGTGGGAGCCGACTTGTTCGGTGACTGCGTACCTTTTGTATAATGGGTCAGCGACTTATATTCAGTAGCGAGGTTAACCGCATAGGGGAGCCGTAGGGAAACCGAGTCTTAATAGGGCGTTTAGTTGCTGGGTATAGACCCGAAACCAGGTGATCTATCCATGAGCAGGTTGAAGGTTGGGTAACACTAACTGGAGGACCGAACCCACTGTCGTTGAAAAGCCAGGGGATGACTTGTGGATAGGGGTGAAAGGCTAATCAAACTTGGTGATAGCTGGTTCTCCCCGAAAGCTATTTAGGTAGCGCCTCGGACGAATACCATTGGGGGTAGAGCACTGTTTCGGCTAGGGGGTCATCCCGACTTACCAAACCGATGCAAACTCCGAATACCAATGAGTACTATCCGGGAGACAGACTGCGGGTGCTAACGTCCGTAGTCAAGAGGAAAACAATCCAGACCGCCAGCTAAGGCCCCAAAATTATAGTTAAGTGGGAAACGATGTGGGAAGGCATAGACAGCTAGGAGGTTGGCTTAGAAGCAGCCACCCTTTAAAGAAAGCGTAATAGCTCACTAGTCGAGTCGGCCTGCGCGGAAGATGTAACGGGGCTAAAACTATATGCCGAAGCTGCGGATGCATAATTTATTATGCGTGGTAGGGGAGCGTTCTGTAAGCCGATGAAGGTGGATTGAGAAGTCTGCTGGAGGTATCAGAAGTGCGAATGCTGACGTGAGTAACGACAATGCGAGTGAAAAACTCGCACGCTGAAAGACCAAGGGTTCCAGTCCAACGTTAATCGGGGCTGGGTGAGTCGACCCCTAAGGCGAGGCCGAGAGGCGTAGTCGATGGGAAATTGGTTAATATTCCAATACTTCTGTGTAATGCGATGAGAGGACGGAGAAGGTTAAGTCAGCCTGGCGTTGGTTGTCCAGGTGGAAGGTTGTAGGCATGTATCTTAGGCAAATCCGGGGT
Organism: Desulfotomaculum sp. 1211_IL3151; assembly: GCF_036763075.1. Classification (NCBI taxonomy): domain Bacteria; kingdom Bacillati; phylum Bacillota; class Clostridia; order Eubacteriales; family Desulfotomaculaceae; genus Desulfotomaculum; species Desulfotomaculum sp. 1211_IL3151. Next base: position 3,881 of record NZ_JBAIYV010000016.1, read on the forward strand.
ACTCTATGCTGAGAACTGATAGCAAGCTGTACTTGTACAGTGAAGTGGCTGATACCATGCTTCCAGGAAAAGTCTCTAAGCTTCAGTTACACAGGAATCGTACCCGAAACCGACACAGGTGGTCAGGTCGAGTAGACCAAAGCGCTTGAGAGAACTCTGCTGAAGGAACTAGGCAAAATGGTACCGTAACTTCGGGAGAAGGTACGCTGTTGTCTGTGATAGGACTTGCTCCTTGAGCGGCCGACAGCCTCAGAAACCAGGCCCCTGCAACTGTTTATTAAAAACATAGCACTCTGCAAACACGAAAGTGGACGTATAGGGTGTGATGCCTGCCCGGTGCTGGAAGGTTAATTGATGGGGTTAGCGTAAGCGAAGCTCTTGATCGAAGCCCCAGTAAACGGCGGCCGTAACTATAACGGTCCTAAGGTAGCGAAATTCCTTGTCGGGTAAGTTCCGACCTGCACGAATGGCATAATGATGGGGGCGCTGTCTCCAGCAGAGACTCAGTGAAATCGAATTCGCCGTGAAGATGCGGTGTACCCGCGGCTAGACGGAAAGACCCCGTGAACCTTTACTGCAGCTTGACATTGAACTTTGATCTTACTTGTGTAGGATAGGTGGGAGGCTTTGAAGTCGCGACGCTAGTTGCGATGGAGCCGTCCTTGAAATACCACCCTGGTAATATTGAGGTTCTAACTCTGTCCCGTTATCCGGGACGAGGACCATGTCTGGTGGGTAGTTTGACTGGGGCGGTCTCCTCCTAAAGAGTAACGGAGGAGTACGAAGGTGCGCTCAGCGTGGTCGGAAATCACGCGTAGAGTATAAAGGCAAAAGCGCGCTTAACTGCGAGACCCACAAGTCGAGCAGGTACGAAAGTAGGTCTTAGTGATCCGGTGGTTCTGTATGGAAGGGCCATCGCTCAACGGATAAAAGGTACTCTGGGGATAACAGGCTGATACCGCCCAAGAGTTCATATCGACGGCGGTGTTTGGCACCTCGATGTCGGCTCATCTCATCCTGGGGCTGAAGCAGGTCCCAAGGGTATGGCTGTTCGCCATTTAAAGAGGTACGCGAGCTGGGTTTAGAACGTCGTGAGACAGTTCGGTCCCTATCTACCGTGGGCGTTGGAAATTTGAGAGGATCTGCTCCTAGTACGAGAGGACCAGAGTGGACGAACCTCTGGTGTACCGGTTGTCACGCCAGTGGCATCGCCGGGTAGCTATGTTCGGAAGGGATAACCGCTGAAAGCATCTAAGCGGGAAGCCTACCTCAAGATAAGATTTCCCCGAGACTTTATGTCTCCTAAAGAGCCGTTGAAGACTACGACGTTGATAGGTTGGATGTGGAAGCATAGTGATATGTGAAGCTGACCAATACTAATTGCTCGTGAGGCTTGACTATACAACACCCAAACAGTTGTTGTACGAACTTCGAAAGAAGTGAGGATCAATTGATTCGATATTAAACAAAGTGACTTGATTTAGTTACGCTGAACGAACAAACTACTGCAACTCAGATATACCTGTTAATAACTCATTTGACCAAGCAACGGCAAACATCAAAAGATGTGAATAAGACCAAATGCAAAGTCATAACAGTTGTGCTGGCGACCATAGCAAGAGTGAACCACCTGATCCCTTCCCGAACTCAGAAGTGAAACCTCTTAGCGCTGATGGTAGTGTGGGGTTACCCATGTGAGAGTAAGTCATCGCCAGCTCATTATTCGAAA
>NZ_JBAIYV010000009.1:0-64451 GCF_036763075.1 Desulfotomaculum sp. 1211_IL3151
TCACTGAGTCCAAAGGTTTCACTGAAGACAGCGGACTCAATGTTGGAGATTTCGGCAATGATCTCACTGAAACCAGAGGTCAGGTTGCTAATTTCGGTCAGGATGCCACCAACAGCGGTCTCGATGAAAGAGATTTCGGACTTGATTTCCGGCAAACCAAAGGTTGGGTTGAAGATTGCAGATTCGATATTGGAAACTTCCGCCTTAATCTCACTGAGTCCAAAGGTTTCACTGAAGACAGCGGACTCAATGTTGGAGATTTCGGCAATGATCTCACTGAAACCAGAGGTCAGGTTGCTAATTTCGGTCAGGATGCCACCAACAGCGGTCTCGATGAAAGAGATTTCGGATTTGATTTCCGGCAAACCAAAGGTTGGGTTGAAGATTGCAGATTCGATATTGGAAACTTCCGCCTTAATCTCACTGAGTCCAAAGGTTTCACTGAAGACAGCGGACTCAATGTTGGAGATTTCGGCAATGATCTCACTGAAACCAGAGGTCAGGTTGCTAATTTCGGTCAGGATGCCACCAACAGCGGTCTCGATAAAAGAGATTTCAGATTTGATTTCCTCTAAGCCAAAGGTTGGGCTAAATACAGCAGATTCAATGGCAGAGATTTCTGATTTAATATCCGATAACAAAGCACCTGGGCATTCAACATTAAGTGTGCTTACAATGGAGAGTATTTCGGATACTTCGGATTTAATTTCTTCCAGACCAAAGGTGGGGTTGAAGACTGCGGATTCGATATTGGAAACCTCAGCCTTAATCTCACTAAGCCCAAAGGATGGGTTGTTAATCTCGGTCAGGATGCCACCGATAATGGTCTCGATGAAGGAGATTTCAGACTTAATTTCTGGTAAACCAAAGGTAGGGCTAAAGACAGCGGATTCAATATTAGAGATTTCGGATTTGATTTCCTGTAAGCCAAAGGTTGGGCTAAATACAGCAGATTCAATGGCGGAAACTTCTGATTTAATATCCGATAACAAAGCACCTGGGCATTCAACATTAAGTGTGCTTACAATGGAGAGTATTTCAGATACTTCAGACTTAATTTCTTCCAGACCAAAGGTGGGGTTGAAGACTGCGGATTCGATATTGGAAATCTCAGCCTTAATCTCACTAAGCCCAAAGGATGGGTTGTTAATCTCGGTCAGGATGCCACCGATAATGCTCTCGATGAAGGAGATTTCAGACTTAATTTCTGGCAGACCAAAGGTTGGATTAAAGATACCATTCTCGATGTTTCTTATTTCACGCTTAATTTCTGGTAAACCAAAGGTGGGACTAAATACGCCCCTTTCGATGTTGCGTACTTCTCGTTTAATTTCCTGTAAGCCAAAGGTTGGACTGAAGATGGCACATTCAATATTTCTAATTTCCCTTTTAATTTCCTGTAAGCCAAATTTCCTGTGATTTAACAAGCAGAAAATAAGTTTTAGCTTAATACAGGTAAAAATAAAGCACTTTAACAATTTGTCATCATGGGGGGGTTGTGGTTTGCAAGGATTATGAGGTTTACAGGGATTATGGGGGGTACAGGAATCATTCCATGCTCCATCATTGCAGCCACAGTGGCTGCCAAAATCATCAAAATCACCAAAATCATTGGACCCTGCCCAATCGAGCATATTACCCCAATCCTGTGCATTCCCCCAATCGTCCCCAAAGCCTAAGGATTGTTCTAATTTACTTAGGCTACTGGATAGATCTTCAATGATTTGCTCTGCAATGTCATCGGGCAAACCATTTGGGTAGGACTTAAGCACATGGTCGGGAATATCACCGGTTAAATCTTGGGCGGAATAATTTGGGACCTTATCAAGCATGGATTCAACCATTGTTTTGATATGTTTCTTGAACTCCGTTTGATTCATTATAAAAAGTACCTCCTTTCCGTATTCATGTTAATTTATTCCACTAACCTGGAATCCGTTACACCATAAACTAAAAAAACACCCGAAGCGGGTGTTTTTCTAGTTTAATTTTTATGCGATGGGAACCTGCTGTTTTTGTAAAATTTTCAAAATCACGGTTATCGTCATTTTTTCTTCTACTTCTTTGAAAAATTTTTCTTCAAAGGGAAGATTCATACCACAGGGGCGTTGGCGATTTAGATATTCGGTGTAATCTAAGACCCTTGCACTAATTAATTCACAGTAAGGTAGTTCATTAAAGAATTCTTGACTTACCTGATTGTATTCAGAAAAATCGCCGGAAAGTAAATGATCTTTTTCGGCAAAGCCAGGGCCGGATAGTTGTTCGGTGCGGAAGAACTCAAATTCTTGTGTCGTATTTGTTAGCAAAGTAGCTGGTGGTGTTGTAAAGGTAACCGATGTCATACAACTAAAGGGAACATCCACGGTGCAGTGACGAAGGTCACCACATACTCCTTCGTGATTTGAGCAAAGGCGGGTAGAATAATCGATGTTTTTACGGACAAATCCTTTAATGGAAAGCATGGCGGGACCAGTGATGGCACCCGTGCCATTGGGATCTTGCAACAGCAAGCATTGAGTAACCTTTACCTTGTGCTTGATGAATTTTACTTCCAGCGCTGGTTCCGGTAATTTAATGATGGAGTTTACTGGAATAGTAATTTGCAATTCGGACAAAACCACGGGAATTTTTACAGTAACAGGTAATGTAGCAACAGGTATGGTTATAGAAGGAAATGTACTGGAACATTGACATTGTGTTCCACCAGTAACAATTTTACTGGGTTTAAAGGGTGGGCAGCATCCTGACATATTATCAAACCTCCTTTTATATGATACTGCATGTTATTCAACATAGGTAAGGTTTGATACAAAAAATTGGAAGAGGAGCCAAAAAAACTAATTTTAGGAAGATAATCTCTTATCAACCATGCTTTTTTAACAAACCCCTATAAACTAGTTTCACAAAGCACGACATCAGCTTTAAGGGTACCTTAGGCTGAAGGTTGATAACTAAAGTATAAATACAATTTTTTTAATATAAAATTTAAAATTGGTAACATATTCCTATTAAGTTAAATACTATATGGTAAGAAATGTAAAACAAAATAACCAGGGACTAAATCCCTGGTTACGTCTTGAAAAAACCTTGGCTGTCTGATTAATTGCTAGGGAGTACCATTGGTAATGGGTACTTGTTGATTTTGCAGTACTTTAAGAGTAATGTAGAGAACCATCTTTTCTTCCACTTGGGAAAATTCTTTTTCTTCAAAGGGAATGGTGGTATTTGGTCTCGTGCGGTTAAGGTACTCATCATACTCAACAATTCTTGCATTGATCAGTTCGCAATAGGGTAATTCTGTAAAGAATTCTTCACTAACTTGGTTATACTCTGAGAAATCACCGGAAAGAAGATGGTCTTTTTCGGCAAAGCCCGCATTACGGGGTAACTTTTCTCTGCGGAAAAATTCAAACTCATCCCGGGTATTGGCAATGGGGGCTTGGGGTGGTGTAGTAAAGGGAATGGTTGTTGTGCAACTGTAAGGCACATCAACTGTGCAGTGACGGATATCGCCGCAAACCCCTTCAGCGTTGGAGCAGGACCGGGTAGCATAATCAATGTTCTTACGTACAAAGCCCTTAAGGAATAAGGTTCCTGTGGTGGTTTCTACTGGAACGCCGCCCACGGTGGGTTCTTGCAGCAGCAGGCATTGGGTTACTTTTACACGCTTCTTAATATTTTTGATTTCCAGTGCTGGTTCCGGTAAAGTGATGACGGAATCCAGATTTACCTTTACAGTTATCTCTGATATTACCACAGGAATTTTAACTGTAACAGGCAAAGTAGCAACTGGTATGGATACGGCTGGAAATGTACTGGCACAGGTTGGCTGGGAGCCACCGCCAATTACTTTAACACATGCTTGCTTACAAAAAGCATCATTATTGGACATGTCTCTAATCCCCCTTAATGTTTTATAGTGCATGGTATTCAAATCAAACCAATGGTGTTACATTATGGGAAAAAATCAAGAAAAATTTGTTCTGCAAGCTATTTTCTGTTAACTATGGTTCATGTGTAATCCTTGGGGCAATCCTTTGTGGTATTTGCAAATCCATCGTTATCCAAAAATTCCTCCATTGCCTGCTGTAACTTTACGATATTATCCAATTCGCAATGAATATTATCTTCGGAGTTCCCCTGTTGAACGGAGTCCTCTTCGATTATGGAAACCTCCTCAGATTCTATCCCCTCAGATTCTTCCTTCATCATTTCATCGTCTTGGTCTACCGTTTTTGGAGGTACGATGGGGGGCGGCGGTGGTTGAAAGGGAGAAAGCAAAACCTGTTGATTTTGCAGTAGTTTAAGGGTTAGGTTAAGAACCATTTTTTCCTCGATTTGTTCAAATTCCTTCTCTCCGATAAGGGCTTCTTCATTATCAGGGTGGGATCCCTCAATAAATTCATCGTATTCGAGTATCTTGGCACTGATCATTTCACAATAAGGCAATTCGTTAAAATGTTCCATGCTAATTTGGTTAAATTCACTCATATCTCCGGAAAGAAGTTGGTCCTTTTCAGAAAAACCCTTGCCTTGTAATTTTTCTTTACGACTAAACTGGAACTGACTAACACTATTTTCCAGTATCGGTAAAGGTAAGGTTTGATAGGTAACAGTAGTTACACAGTTAAAAGGAACGTCCACCGTACAATGACGGATATCGCCACAAACACCTTCAGAGTTCGTACATTGTGAAGTTGCATAGTCAATATTTTTGCGGATAAAGCCCTTTATGAAGAGGTTACCTGGATTGGTAACCGTTCCAGGTTCCTGGAGCAGTAAACATTGGGTCAGCTTTACATTTTTCTTAATTTCTTTTATTTCTAAGGCGGACTCAGGAAGTTTGATCGTGGAATTTAAAAATAACTGTATCTGAAACTCTGATAAAACCACCGGGATTTTAGCTTTAAATGGGCCAACAATTGGTAAGAGATTACCGCTAAATATCTCACTGGTACAATTATTTAAAATTTGACCAGTGACCTTAGCACATTTTTGGAGATTAGACGATTCTTTTTTGTGTGGAAAGATTTCTGTTTTTGTTACTTTAGATTCAGCTAAAGGGGCCACGGCCTTCTCAGGATCGTCAAATATTGCAAGGGCTTTAATTTCTTGAGTTATTTCTAGGGGTTCTTCTTTTATTTCTAAGGAGTCCTCTTTTTTAGGTAAAACATCTTTAATTTTATCGAAGGTCTCTGCCTTTATCCATTTTGCGGAGATAATATCGAGTTGAGATAATTCCTCCAAATCAACACGGATATCATCCATGATTTCTGGTTCAAGAATTTGATAAATGTCCTCATCCGGGACAAAGGCTTGAGTGATCTGTGAATCACGAGATTCATCTTCAAAGGCATCTTCCTGGTTCCTCTGGCTTGGCATAATGTCCTCTTTAAGGACTTCCTCTTTAAGGACTTCAATCGTTTCACTTTCCTTTTCATCATTAGGGCTGCTATAAAAGGAGCTATTTTGTATGTTTGGGTTTACCTGGACTAATAATTTTTCAAATTCCTTTAGTATTTCTTTATTTGTATATTGACTTCTACCAGGTAGGAAGAAGTTTTTAAAATCAAACATGTCTATCCTCCTCCAACTTTTTATAACATGCTATTCAAGACTGTTTGAACAGGTTATTGAAAATCTTTAAAAATTAAGATTATTGTCAATTACTTTTTAAATACTATCGTTGCAAAAATGAAGCTGACGATACCGGCAGCTTCATTTTTTTGCAATTATTATAGTTGACCCTGGAAGTAAATGTTAAGTGTGATAGCACTGGCAGCATTTACGGCACTGTAATATAACCGTGCATATTTTAGGAAAGTAGTATTGACAAAGGTTTGCATGCTGTTTTGGTTAATGGTGGTGTTGCTTACATCATCAATCCAATGAATGTTGTCGGGGCTTATTTGCAGTTTAACCAGTGCCTGGGCGTTTTCCTCAAGGGAAGCATTAATCACCCCGTAGGTCCAGGCATTGACCGTAAAGATATTTGTTTCAGCGATGGGACCGCCGTTTACATCCGCGTTATCTGCCACCACGATAATTACTTCGGTGGTACCGATAGCTGTATTAACTGAACCAGTTACCAACAATCCGCCCGCAGGAGGTGTAATGGCTAACCCATCGGCAGAGGCTGTGACGGTGAGTCCATGGGCAGGTGCGGTGATGGCCAGCCCCGTTGAGGTAATGGCTAAACCGCCCGCAGGAGGTGTAATGGCTAACCCATCAGCAGAGGCTGTGACGGTGAGTCCATGGGCGGGTGCGGTAATGGCCAGCCCTGTTGAGGTAATGGCTAAACCGCCCGCAGGAGGTGTAATGGCTAGACCATCGGCAGAGGCTGTGACGGTGAGTCCATGGGCGGGTGCGGTAATGGCCAGCCCTGTTGAGGTAATGGCTAAACCATCCGCAGGAGGTGTAATGGCTAAACCATCGGCAGAGGCTGTGACGGTGAGTCCATGGGCAGGTGCGGTGATGGCCAGCCCCGTTGAGGTGATGGCTAAACCGCTCGCAGGAGGTGTAATGGCTAAACCATCGGCAGAGGCTGTGACGGTGAGACCATTGACAGGTGCCGTGATAGCCAACCCCGTTGAGGTGATAGCTAAACCGTCCGTAGGCGGTGTAATGGCTAAACCAGTTGATGTAATTGTCAGATTACCGCTGGAATCGGTGTTTAATGCGGTATTATTGCCCCCATAAATCTTGATGCGAGCGTAATCCGGATTGTCCTGAAAAATTTTAAAGTTAGGCATATTGTGCTGCCCCCTTTGTTAAATTTTACCTCACCTTAGAATATTTCGGTGGATTGTAGAAAGTTACACTTTTTATGCATATTTTAAAAAAGAATGTTAATTTTAAGGGAGTATTCGCGATGGCAAACCAGATTAGTTTATGCATGATTGTTAAAAATGAGGAAGCAAACATTGGTAGGTGTTTACAAAGTGTAACTGGCGTTGTGGATGAAATGATTATTGTTGATACTGGTTCAACCGATCGGACATTAGAGATTGCAAAGGGATTGGGAGCTAAAATCTTTCACTATGAGTGGAACGATAATTTTAGCGAAGCTAGAAATTATTCACTGGAGCAGGCAAAATCAGACTGGATTTTATTCTTAGATGCAGATGAGGAATTGACGAATGAGAGCAAAGGTAATTTGGAAAAATATGTTGGGGAAGAAAAGTGTGAGGGGTATTTTATTAAAATAATTAATTATATAGGCAAAGAGGGGTGGGTAGAAACCTGCCCTGACTTGGTGTTCCGCCTCTTTAGAAATAAACCGCAGTACCGCTTTCACGGTGCTATTCATGAACAAATTGCCGATGTAATTCTCAAAAATAATAAAACGGCATCCTATCAAATCGCTGAAGGGATTGTAATCAATCATTATGGCTACTTAGATAGTCAAATAGAAGAAAAAAATAAAAAAGAAAGAAATCTAAAAATCATAGAAAAGGAAATGTCAGAAAGCCCAAATAACTACATTTTACAATATCACTATGGGATTGAATTATTTCGTTTAGAGAGGTTTGCAGAGGCTGCAAAGGTCCTCATACAGGTGGCTAACCAAACGGACACCGGTACAATTTACTTCCCTAAGCTGTTAAGATATATCGTTCTTTCTTATTACTCAGCCAAACAGCCGGCAAAGGCCCTGGAGGTAGTGCAGCTTGGCAGCAGATTTTTTCCTCACTATGCGGATCTTTATCATTATGCCGGCCTATGTTGTCTGGACCTAAAACGTTATAAAAAAGCCGCTGAATTTTTCCTGCAGGCTGTGGCCTTGCCGGAACAGCCGCCCCAATTTGCATCCTTTGCCGGGGTCAGGGGCTTCCGTTCCTACTATTATCTCGGTCAAATTGCCGAAAAGTTTTTAAACCTTGAAGAAGCTCTGCAACACTACCTGGCTAGTCTAAGGGATAATCCTCATTTTATCTATTCACTGGAAAGGATTATAAAGATACTAGAGCCCCGTCAAAACCCAGATTACACGAAGGAATGTTTAGAGAAGGTTCTTGATTTCAACAGTACCCAGGCCATGTTGGCACTCTCCAATATTTTTTATGACCAGGGTGCTTATCCGTTATGCCTTGAATTTATTGACCAGGTTATTGCCCGGGGAATTGTCTCAGGGGAAATTATGCTCCGGAAAGCCTTTTGTTTGATTCAAAGGAGAAGGGATCTTGAGGCACTAAGAATTTTAGGGGAGTTTACCCCGGAAAGCCCTCTTTACCACCTGGTTAAATTTAATGAGTTATTTTGTTATTGGGTTCAAGGTAAGAAAAAAAAGGTTCGCGGGATAGCGGATACTTTCCTAAGCATGGGACTTTCGGAGGATACAGAAAGCATTCTTAAATTGATGTTGAAATGCCAAGAGAAGAGAAAGACAGCACGAAAAATTCATATTGGGACGGATGGCGTTGCTCTGCTGTTGGACATTGTTAAGAGACTGCTTGATTTAGGGCAAATTGAAAGGGCTTCTGAGATGCTGGCCGGAGTTGTTCCCAGATGCCTGGAGGATAAGAAACGGGATTTTATTCTAATTTTCTATGAATATGGTTACCATGAAAAAGCGGTTGAATTAATTGAGGAGCATTTAGAACTTGAACCCACAGGAGAGGGACATTTTCTTCTGGCTGAGATATACAGCAAGCAAGAACGTTACGTTGAGGCCGAGCTGCATTACCGCTATGCATTAGAAATGGAGCCGGACGTACCCCATTATTATATGAAGCAAATTGAGTTTTACGAGCAGTGGAGGAAGGTTCTAAGGACAAATTCTTCGGATAATAACGAGGGTATAGCGGATGGAGGGGCATTTAAACATGAGTGAAATGACCATAAGTTTAGCTATGATCGTTAAAAATGAGTCCTCCCGTCTGAGTACCTGCCTGGAAAGTGTCAAAGCTCTAGTTGATGAAATTGTTATAGTGGATACTGGCTCTACCGATGATACCCCTCAGATCGCATACCAATATACTGAGAAGGTATACTTTTATGCGTGGCAGGGGGATTTTGGTGCTGCCCGTAACTATGCCATTTCCCAAGCATCCGGTGACTGGATCCTTTCCCTTGATGCAGATGAGGCATTGATTTGTGATTTTGTTAACCTTAGGGATTTAATCAGAAGTGACAAAAATGTTGAAGCATACATGGTACCCCTTGAACATCCAATTAACGAACAAACCGGGGAATTCAATAACTTTCTAGTTCTTCGCTTGTTTAGGCGGAAAGCGGATTATTATTTTATGGGCAGGATTCATGAACAGATCGTTGTTAACAACCCGGAGGTAGTAGCCGTAGCAGAGGGCATAAAGATTAAACACGGGATGCTATCGTCAAAGGAACGCAACAAGAAGAAGAGACGAAACCTGATCGCATTAAGGAATGAAAGTAGCCATGATCCCGAGAATTCATTTGTTAATTATTATCTGGGTGTGGAGTGGCTAGGTCTAGGCAAACCAAACCTGGCTCTACCATATCTGGAAAAAGCTTATAGAGATTTAACGGATGATTCCATTATGTTTAAGTCAGCCGCCTTGCGCTATTTACTGACCTGTCTGAACCTAATGAAGGAGTTTGACAAAGTCATCATCCTGGGTCAGGCAGCAGCGTTACGTTACAAGGGCTATCCAGATGTTTATTACCTGACCGGCTGTGCCTTGGAGGAAAAGGAAGAATATAAACTGGCCATTAAATGGTTTAAGCAAGCTACCCAATGTGATGCACCGGCAGCACTTTTTAGTCACCAACAGGGTACAAATGATTTTTTAGCCTATTATCATTTAGGCTTTTGTCACGAAAAAATTAATAGCATGCAAGGTGCCGAACAGTGTTACGAGCAAGCAATCAATCACAATAACCAGTATCACTATCCGAGCAACGGCTTGTTTCTGGTTAAACTTTATCGATGCGGTTGGAACGATACATTACAATACTTCAGAGAAAAAAACTTCTTTAATAATCCTCGCATAGCCCTAACAGTGGCTGAGCTCTTTAATAGAATGAAATTACCCCAGTATGCCAAACAGTGTTTAGTGGAGATGAAGGATCAGTTTGAACCAACCATTGAACTTCTATACGGCCTGGGAAAGTACCATATTTTATCTGGCGACATAAAGCAAGGCCTAGACTTTATGGAACAAGTGCCCGATGAGAGTGACCTTTACCTTGAGGCCAAAACATATATGGCACTGGGGTTACTCTTAAAGGGGAATTACCACTTGGCTAGGACGATGAGTTTAGAGCTTTGGAGGAAAAAAGAGCATCGATTTGCTGCCAGGGTGCTTAATCATTTGAGTCAGTTTGTTCATAGGGGTTTGCCCTTTGACAATTATCTGAAATATGAAAAGGAAGATGTCATCACCTTTTATCTAAAATTACTTGCTATCTGCCATGACTATCTGCCGGACTATCCCAGCAGGGATGTTTCTCAGATACACAATCTTTTGACAACATTGCAAAGGGCGGTAACCTTTCTTCCTGGGGGCGGCCACAGACTGAATCGTTACTACTTAGAAAAAATGAATGAAATAAAAGGGTTTGTTGATTATAAGTTTTAAAGTTGGTGAATGGCAAATTGTCAGGAAAAACCGTGAGTCTGTGTTTGATCGTAAAAAATGAAAGAGAACGTTTACTCAATTGTATTAATAGTGCGAGACAAATTGTTAATGAGGTTGTCGTGGTAGATACGGGCTCCACAGATGACACCGTTGGGATTGCCAGGGCAGCAGGGGCCAGGGTATTTAGCTATGCCTGGCAGGGTAACTTTTCTGATGCGAGAAACTATGCTTTGGAGCAGGCTACAGGCCAGTGGATACTGGTACTGGATGCAGATGAGGTTCTGGCACCGCTGGACGTGAATTACTTTAATAAGCTGCTTGCCGCTGATCAGGTTGAAGGTTACTTCGTTTCGATTCAAAGTTATCAGGGCGATGGCGGAGAGATTATGACGGACAATGTTGTCAGACTCTTTAAAAACAACCCCTTATACCGATTTAGCGGTGCTATTCATGAACAGGTGGCACCGTCCATTCTCAAAGAAACGGCTGGAAAGGGTCTGCGGGCCTGCTCCCTCCTTATTAACCATTTCGGCTATCTTGATATTGAAATCAAAAAGAAGGAAAAATTTAAACGTAATACCTTCATTATTATCAAAGAGCTGGAAAAAAGCCCCGCTGATCCCTTTCTTTTATATTCTCTGGCCTTGGAATATTTTCAGCGGGGTTTGATAGCCGAGGGTGTTAAATGTTTGGAAAAAGCTCTCCCACAAATGAATGGATCAGAGGGCTATTACCAGGATGTTATCGTTGCCACGGCTAACGGTTTATTAAATCTTGGCCAATTGGATCCATTATTTAGGTTCCTAGAGGAGTTTTTGAAGGTATTTCCCAATCACCAACAGTTGCTGATATGCAGGGGTCTGGGGCAGCTGCAGGCGCAGCAGTATGCTCAGGCTACCGAAGATTTAGTAAGGTCCTTGGGAGAAGACGAAGGTAAATTTCTGCCAAGGCATCAACATCTATGTCTGGTTGGTGATGTTTTGATGTCTTTGGGGCATGTTGATAAAGCGGTGGAACTGTATCTAGCTTCATTAAAGCATGAAAGTGGGTATATCTATCCCTTAATTAAAATTGTCGATTTACTTGGGTGTGCTTATCCGTTAATTGACGAGAAATTGAGCAGAGTAATGTCCGTAAACCGATTGGATCGTTTATGGAGACAGTTATTAAAGGAGCAAAAACCTTCTTATGCAATTGTCATTATTTTTTTAGAGATTGGTTTATTGTTGAAAAAGCCTGATCCAGAATTTATGCCGAGCCAATTAGTACTTGAATTATATCAATTCGTTCATTTTGAGCCTTTTCTTAAGAGGGCATCCTTTAACTATTTATGTGTTTCGGTTAGACAGTTATATTATTATTCTTTAATGTTGGAAAAGGGCTATGCTGATTTTCCAATAAATGATCGAGTAAGCAAGTTAATGAAGGAATTAATGATTCTGTTTGTCAAGGATTACTGCCCAAGGGCTGCTGCCAAAGGTTTAAATGTCTTGGGCTGGAGTGCGTTAGGGGGGGCTGGTGCTGAAAAAGAGAGTATTGATCGGTAGTCCGATAAAACAGAAGAAAGCAATTTTGCAAGAATTTCTACATTCTTTAGAGAAGCTGGAAAGGCGTGGTCTGCAGCTTGATTTTGTTTTTATTGATGATAACAACGACCATAATTTATTGGAGCAATTTGCAAGAAAAAGGGATCATGTTTTGATTTTAAAAAATGATGGAAAGGATTTATATGTATGTGATGAAAAGACCCATCAATGGAATGAACAATTAATCTGGAAGGTAGCCTCATTTAAAAACACTTTCATCGATATGGCCATTAAGGAAGGGTATGATTATTTATTTCTTGTTGATTCAGATTTGTACCTGCAGCCTAAAACCATACGTCATCTAGTCAGCCTAAATAAGGATATTGTTTCCGAGGTCTTTTGGACTACTTGGGAACCGGAATTAGCACCCATGCCACAGGTATGGGTAGCGGATCAATACAAACTTTTTGATTCGAAAAGGGGGGAGCCCCTGGACGAAGAAGAAGTTAAAAAACGAATGATGGCGTTTATTGAGCTGTTGCAAAGGCCAGGGACCTATAAAGTTGGTGGCTTGGGAGCATGTACTTTAATTAGCAGGCAGGCCTTATTAAAAGGGGTTTCTTTTAATGAAATATACAATATCAGCCTCTGGGGCGAGGATCGGCATTTTTGTGTCAGAGCAGCGGCTTTAGGCCTGGAACTCTATGCAGATACTTTTTATCCGCCCTTTCATATCTATCGAGAATCAGAGCTGGCAGAGCTTAAAATGTATAAGAGAAAGATGGGTTTAATCAGGAAAAAAAAGCAAAGTCAGAAGGACACCGGGCAGGGAAAGGGCGACAAAATCACACTGGCCATGTTAGTACGCAATGAATCTGGCCGGTTTTTAGCGCAAGTTTTAGCTCAGGCCAGGCAATACATTGATAATGCAGTAATTCTGGATGATGCCAGCGAAGATAATACCATTGAGGAGTGCAAGCAGGCATTGGAGGGGATACCCCTGACGGTGGTTTCTAACCCGGTTTCAGGTTTTGATAATGAAGTAAGTCTCAGAAAACAGCTTTGGCAAATGGCCGTTGGGACGAAGCCAGATTGGATTCTAATACTGGATGCGGATGAGGTTTTTGAAGCCAGTGCCCCTGCAATATTAAAAAATTTAGCTAAAAGGAAAGATGTTTACTGGTATTCCTTTCGTCTTTTTGATATGTGGACGGAGCGTCATTATCGGGAAGACAGACACTGGTGTGCCCACCAATTCTTTCGTCCCTTGATGGTTCGCTATATACCAGGCCATGACTACCGGTGGCATGAAGCACCCCTTCACTGTGGCAGGTTCCCCCTTAATATAAGTGGTATGAATGGAGAGAACCACCCCTTGAGAATTAAACACCTGGGGTGGCTGAAACCAGAAGACCGCCTGGCTAAGTATTATCGCTATAAAAAATTGGACCCACAAAGCAGATATGGCATAGCAGAGCAGTATGAGTCCATATTGGATCCCTGCCCAAACCTTGTAGAATGGGTGGAGGAAAAACAAAGATGAAGAATTCCTGAAATTTTAAGTTATTACACAAAATATGCCTTTCTAACATAACGTATATAAAAGGACATGAGGTGTAGTCCCGATGTCTATTTATAACATGGGTGCCATTAAGGATACCTTTGTATTTAATGATAAATTGGCAAAGCCCCAGTGTCATTCGCCGTATCTGCCTGTTGGGAAAATCCGTTCAGGATTTATTAAAGATACAAATTATATTTCCTATGTTTTTTTTGATCTTGCGGAAGTACCTGAAAACCAAGGGATTTCTAAAGCTGCATTATATTTTTATTTTTTTGACCCACCTTTTCTGGGGTTACCGCCAGAATATCTAGGTATTCAATTATTGGCTGGACCATTTAAAGACTGTGGTACTGATTTTTATAATAGGCCGCCGATCATACCTGGAACTTTAAGGATAATACCCATTCATCACAAAGCGAATTGCTTGGTCATACCAGTTACAGATTTTGTTAAAGCCTATCGAACAGGTCGAGTTAAGAACTTCGGTTTTGCACTGGTACCCGTACATAAGGGTACGAACGGCGTTTTACTTTTCCATGGTTCCGATGGAAATGATAAACTAAAACAACCTTTACTAAAAATAAAAACCTTTACTGGTAATCCTTCTAATAAGATAAACTGGGAGAAGGTCTATGCTGTAAAGGAACAGGCAACCTATTCAAGCACAGTGGAGGTCTGGAATTACTCTGTTTTTAGTTTTATTGTTAAAAACATTGGCTCAGAGAATGTACTGATAAAACTACAGGATAGTCCTGACAACGAGACTTTCATTGATGAAGAGCCTGAAATTGAGTTGGTTCCGGGACAATCGAAGGTCGTGGTTAGCAATTTTTTTACTCGTTATCTAAGGCTTACGTTTCGCTTAAAGGTTGATAAATGTGCCGAAGGATCAATTAGGATTTGGGCACAGGGCAGACAATAAAATGTAAAAGTGCTGTTAAATTGTGCCTGGGGAATTTGTCTGGCATTAATTGTAAAAACAACTTTTAAACTTAAAGGAAAGCAACAGGAAGCTGGTACATAAAAATTGTACCGGCTTCCTGTTGCTTTTCCACCAGGGGTGGTTAGCCCCGCTCAACTGCTTTTTTCAGTGCATCATAATGTTCTTGTACATAACTTTGTGATACGCCACTGCCGTGGGGCTTGCTATTATGTAAATACATATCAAAGTGTCCAGTGACCTCATTGTCTTGAATATTTTCGATGGTTGTATGAGGCATGCCAGAGAGGGAAGCTGCAATATTTTTGCCATCAATATGAATGCAAACTGGTCTGGGTGTCCAAGTCCAAGTGTTAAAAAGACTTAGCATGATCTCCGTGTCCTCTTTAGTTAGGGGCTCCACATCACAATGATTGCTTCCCCCTAATACTTTAAGCTTTAAAACCTTCCCGGTTGCTATATCTGTAATAGAAAAGGTTCGGTTTGGTTTAAGGATATGAATGCCCTCCTCAAACCAATCAACTAATTGACCGTAACGGGCAGAAGAATTTTCCTCTAAGGCATCGCTGCGGTTGATATCGCTACCACGGGATACCGTGCCCTTTAAAACTAGTGTTTGTCCTGCATAGATAAGATCACCCTTGAGATTGTTTAACTGACGCAGGTTTTCAACGCTAAGACCGTGTTTATTTGCTATCAGCCCTAGGGTATCCCCTGGTAACACCGTATAAAGGGTATTATTTGGGCGGTAAGCTGCAACGGTAGAAGCAGGCTCAGGCTTTTCCTGGGTTATCGCCGGGGAAGTGAGAGGAAGCCAGCCATTCTGGTTGGTATTATTCGTGGTGGGTTGTATTTTTTCCTTTGCCACTGGTTGCTGGGCACCTGAAATTTCATCAAGATAAAGAACTTGTCCCACGGTAAGAGAGTCATTTTTTAAATTGTTTAAGGCTTTTATTTTCTCTACAGAAATACTATAGTTTTGGGATATTTTCCAAAGGGAATCGCCTTCTTTGACGGTATGATTGGAAGCAAAGACAGGGTTTGTGCTTAACAAAAGTGAGAACAGGAGTCCTGGTAAGATATATTTCTTTTTTATCATTTGGCAAACTCCTTTAGGCAATGTTTATATAAAGCTTCATAAATTCTACAGGATGATCCATAAATATCCATTACTACCATTTTAACGATAGGATAATGTTATTTCAAGCAGAAAAAAGTTTCGTTTTTTACTACGGTTTATCAAAGGAGATTTAAATTGAGACAGGATTTTTTATGATGGGTGAGAAATATCTATTTAGAGAACAAGATAAGATAGGTGATAAACAATGAGTAAAAACAAAATTCGCAAAAACCTTACGGATCAAGAAATGTTTGCCGGTTACAAGGAAGAGGCTACCTTTGAAAATACTTGGGAGGATACAATTGTCCATAAACCAAAAATTAAACCTGTCAAGAAAGATTCCGATCAGGAGGGCATGCATTCCTTTTTCACCCCGGAACTTCAAGAACAGGTTGGTAAAGCTTTGTTGGAACTTAAACTAGAGCTTTATAAACAGGGAATTATTGATTATCGGCTGGAGGTAAGCCGGGAGGGCAACTCAGTGGTACTAACGGCCTTCAATGCGGTTGGCAAGCAGAAGAAACCTGAAAAAGCTGTGCCGAAACGTTAAGTTTCGGCACAGCCCCTTTCTCCGTATTCCGTTTACCCTTTGCTTGTGACTGCCCGCCTTGTGTTAATCACTGTTGGGTTGAGGCGGCGATGAAACAAGCGCGTTTAATGCTTAAGCTCTAATGTCCAAACCATTCTATTTTCCATCCCGTTTGAGGAGATTCGTAAACCATACCGCAATCCCAATACTGTTCTCCGTTGATACCATCCCACGCTTCATTGTATCGAAGATCCACCGTTACCCTAAAGACCTTCGTTTTTTTATCGGGCTCCTCTTTAATCCGTTCTGTTTTCAAAATTTTTGCGAATTTCGGGTTATCAAAACTTGACTTTGTTCCAATATTGGCATCTGTTAAAGGCAGTCCGATTCTTTCGTTAAATAACGCATCGTTTGGTATATTGATCGTCAAATTCTCCAGCAGCGTTTTTTTCGAGATGCAGTATTGCGCGGTCTTAGTGTCTTTTCGATCCAGTGCCGCGAAATATTTCTCAATGACCTGTTCCGGCTGTAATTTGGATAACCTTTTTTCGACGCTATCCCTTTCAATCCTGTCCGCAAGCCATTCATAAAGCGTTTGCCCAGTCACTTTTTCAAAGCTGTTGCCTTTCAGACTGCAGGCGTTAAAAGTGCTGTGTCGACCGGCGCTGATGAAAGCGCCGATGATTTTGCCGCCGTTTTTGACGACAATGCCTCTGCAATTCTCTATCGGGTGGAACTCCTGCGGCATAGGCTCATGGATTCGGTAGATTTCTACATCAATGTTGGCGGTGGCGTATCTGTTCATGTCCAGGCCGATATCCTTTGAAAGCTCGTTATTATAGGCAAAATAATATGTACCTGGGTCAAATTCAGATAAAACTTTGATCTTGTTTAACCCATAATTTATCCCGCCAAGCTGATAATCCAGTGTCCAGCCATAGGCATGAAACAGAGCTGCGGCATCGGGGTCATCTATATGGACGGTAATGTTTGCATTCTCCAGAAACGAATCGATATAACGCGCAAAATCGGTCCCTGTTTCGTAAAGGCCGCCGTCTTTTACGATGTAAGCCTTATCATACAGCGTATCGTAGTAAAGCCCGCAGCTATATCCACCGATCTCATTTGACAATTTTATCGTATACTGATTGGTATGATTATTTTCCAAATCATCCTCTTGTGCTGACGTCCGGCTCGTTCGGAGGGTTGTATCAATATATGCCACGATTTTGGTGTCGGTTGTCTCAAACTCGTCTGCCGTCTTAAAACCCTTGTTTTCGGAATGAAACGTAATTTTCACCCTATCATAATCGGTTGCATAGGCTGTTTCCGAAAGCCCTGAAGCACTTTCCGGTAATGAGTTTGGCCGGGTGCCTTGATTTGACGGGTTTTCGAGGGTCGGTTCCATTGGCCTGCTGGCCAAAAGAAAAATGCTGATTGCGACGACAGCCACGGTCGCCGCTGCGCGTATCCAAAACGTGGGCTTTTTATAATGCAGCACATTCTTCACCCTTGCCTTTACTCCCGTTTCGCCAAAAGCCAGCGGGCTGGGAAGCCCGCTTTTTTTAGCCGACAGAGCGAGAAGGGAATGGGAATAATCGCCTCGGATGTCGGAATCATAGCGTTTCATCACACGCTCGTCCGCTGACAGCTCCATGTCCCTCGCCATCAGTGCGTAGGAAACCCAGACGATGGGATTAAACCAATGCGCGCATGTGATCAAAAAGGCCAGCGGCTTGATCAGATAATCAAGGCGTCGGATATGCGTCCGCTCATGTGCTATCACATATTCAAGCTCTTTTTCACCAAGCCCTGTGGGGATATAGATTCTGGGATGCAGAAAGCCCAGCACAAAGGGTGTTTTGATCAGATCGGTTTCGTAAACGTTGTTACTTACCAGGATTGCGGTCATGACCCGTTTTTTCAAACGCAGATAGCTGATCAGCCCATACAGCAACAGCGCAAAAATGCCAGCCAGCCAAAGATACGATCCGATTTCCAGCGCAATTTGAACAGGATTGGCGCTGTTTATGGGGCTTACGGGCGGCAGGGATTTTTCAATAGCGGTATTGACGGCATGATCGACGGCCGGTACCCCGCTTTGGATGGATGGGTTCTGGGAAAAAATGATATCGTGTGGTATGGTTTGTGGTTGCACAGGAACGGCGCTCATCGGCAATTGGATCGAAAAGGGGCAAACAAGCCGAAAGAATACCACCGCCCAAAGCGCATACGAATAGATTTTCGGTGCTTTTCTCAGGGCCGGACGGATCAGGATGACGATCAGCGCGATGAAGCTCGCGCTCAGGCTCATGTTCAGAATTCCGATCAGCAATCCGCTCATTTCGTCGCCTCCTGAATCATTTTCCTGATTTGTTCGGCCTCGTCCCGCGTGAGCTTTTTGTCCTGCAAAAACGCAGCGACAAAGCAGGGTAAAGAGTTGTCGAAGGCCTTTTCGAGTATCTGTTCGCTCTCGTATTTTTGTACCTGTATGCGTTTAACGAGGGCCGTTACAACGGCTTTCTCGTTTTTTAACACACCCCGCTCCGACAGTCGCTTGATAACGGAGTACGTAGTGGATTTTTTCCACCCGAATTTGCTCTGACACAGCTTGACAAGTTCCGTTGAGTTAATCGGCTCTTTCTCCCAGACAATACACATGAAACGGTATTCGGCGTCGAATATTTTTATGTCCCCCATTTGAAGCCCCTCCTTGCAGAGTCGAATGTGTTAGACCTTATTTTGAGTCTGACGCATTCGACCTGTATTTGTCAAGAAAAAAGTTTATTCGGGCAACCTCCTTTATCTCTCTGTATAGACGAAAACGCCTTATTCCCAGAGGATCGCCTGGAAATGAGGTGCTTTCTTTCCGTATTCAGCTTGTTAGCGGGTAGGTTCACCATTGTTTCTTGTGACTGTCCGCCTTTGGCTGGCAGTCATTTTTCTTCTTAGGCACTTATTAACAGTAAGTCAAGCAATAAAGGAAAAGGGATTTAGCCAAACAGGCACGAATTTTGAAATGGATAGTTTTACGAAGGGGGAAGCAATTTTGAGCCTTCGCTTTATCGTTGGTAGGGCAGGAAGTGGCAAGAGTCATAGCTGTTTAGCAGAGGTACAACAGAAGCTGCGGGAAAATCAGGGGGAAGGGCCCATTATTCTGTTGGTACCGGAACAAGCCACTTTTCAATATGAATACATGCTGGCCACCACCCCGGAACTGAAGGGCATGATCCGAGCCCAGGTCTTAAGCTTTCGTCGTTTGGCCTACCGGGTTCTCCAAGAGATGGGTGGGTCCGCCAGGGCCCATCTTGGTGAATTAGGTAAAAAGATGGTACTCCGGCGAATTATTGAGCGTCGTAAGTCAGAGTTGAGAATATTTCACCGGGCAGCAAAGCAGCCTGGTTTTGCCGACAGTTTGGCCAGTACCTTGTCGGAGTTAAAACTTTACAGCGTTGAACCGGGGGACTTACAAAAGGGCTTACATCATATGCAGGGTGCAAAGGGCAGTACCATTTTGGATAAACTTCAGGATCTTAATCTGCTCTATAAAGATTTTGAAGAATTTTTAGCAGATCGTTTTATCGATCCAGATGATTATTTAAATTTGCTGGCCCAGCACCTTAAGGGGTCTCCTACTGTTCAAGGAGCAGAAATATACATCGATGGTTTTACTGGTTTTACACCCCAGGAATACGGGGTGATCGAGCAAATTCTAGGTACCGCAGCCAGGGTACATGTGGCACTTTGCTTTGATCCCATTTACTTAGTGGAAGCTTGCGAGGAATTGGAGCTGTTTTACCCCACGGTGGAGACCTATCATACCCTACGGGATCTGGCTGGCTCTTTAAGAGTTCCCCTGGAGGAACCGAGATTATGCCAGGCTGATACGCCGGTTCGCTTTGCCAGGGAATCTGCCATTGCCCATTTAGAGAAAAACTACTTCAATCACCCACTGCAAGCCGGGAACACGGCCCAGGGGGTAACCCTGGTGGCCTGTGCCAACCGCCGGGCGGAGGTGGAGGCTGCGGCCAGGGAAACGATTCGCCTCTGCCGGGAAGAGGGCATGCATTGGCGGGATATTGTGATCATGCTGAGGGATTTAGCCAATTATGGTGACCTCGTCAGTACCATTTTTGCTGATTATGGGATACCTGTTTTTATTGATCAAAAAAGGCAGGTGCTCCATCATCCACTGGTGGAACTGATACGCAGTGCCCTGGAGGTGGTCTGTCAACGGTGGACCTATGACCCGGTCTTTCGCTATTTAAAAACAGATTTGGTTCCCGTACAGCGCAACGAAATAGATTGGCTGGAAAATTACGTCCTATCCCACGGCATCCGGGGTAATCGTTGGATTGACAACAGGGCTTGGACCTATCGGAAGCAGTATACCCTGGGTGAGGATCAGGAGTTTAATGACCGTGCGGCAGAGGAACTGGCCCAAATTAATCAGATACGCTATGCTGCCATTGCACAGCTAAATGATTTTTATAAAAAGGCAACGAAATGTCGTCAGGTCCGTGATATCACCACGGCCCTTTTTGAATTACTGGAATCTTTGGCTGTGGCCGAGCGTATGGAAGTTTGGGCGAAGGAAGCAGAGAAGGCCGGTCGGTTAATCGAGGCCAGAGAACATGCCCAGATCTGGGATAATGTCATCCTGTTGTTGGATGAGATTGTCGAGGCCATGGGAGATGAGGAACTGAGTTTGGAAGAATACGCCCAGGTTCTGGAGGCTGGGCTGGAAGGTTTAAAGCTGGGCCTTATTCCACCGGGACTAGATCAAGTGGTGGTAGGGACACTGGAGCGTTCTCGGAACCCCAATGTTAGGGCAGCGCTGGTGCTTGGTATCAGTGACGGTGTTTTACCGGCTCGGCCAACGGAAGAGGGATTATTTAGTGACTCTGAGCGGGAAACATTAAGGGAAAATGGTGTAAATATAGCACCGGGGATCAGAAGAAAGCTTTTTGATGAGCAATATTTAATCTATGTGGCCCTAACCAGGGCCAGTGAAAAGCTGTGGCTTAGCTATCCCCAGGCGGATGACGAGGGAAAGGCCCTTAGACCATCCCAGGTCGTGCAGCGGGTTAAGGAACTGCTGCCCCTTGTTGAAGAACATATTTTGTCAGTGGAACCGCCCGCTGCCGGGGGAGAGGGGGATCTGTCTTTTGTGGCCAGTCCGGGTCGCACCCTATCTTATTTAGCCTCTATGTTTAGAGAAACGGTGGCTGGCCATCCGGTAGATCCAGTGTGGCGGGATGTTTATTCTTGGTTTGTCCGGCACCCCCAGTATCAGGAATCCTGTGCTAGGGCGTTGGCTGGCCTCTATCATGTAAATCAGGAAACCCCTCTGCCTGCGAGCCTGGGGCGTAGATTGTATGGCCATCCTTTAAGGGCCAGTGTGTCTCGCCTGGAACGTTTTATCACCTGTCCCTTTTCCCATTTTCTAGCCCATGGCCTAAAACTAAAGGAACGCGGCCAGTTTAAATTAGCCGCACCGGATTTGGGGCAGTTCTTCCATGCAGCCCTTAAACAATTTGCGGATCAAATAAAGCTTCTAAAAATGGATTGGGGCCAATTATCCCGTACCCAGATAGTCACCCTCACCGGGGAAATAGTGGCTGAACTGGCACCTCAATTGCAAAATGAAATTCTTCTCAGTACCGCCCGGCATCGTTATTTAATTAAGAAGCTGAGAAGAACCTTAGAAAGAGCGATATTTACTCTGACGGAACATGCCAGAAGGGGTGCCTTTCGACCAATAGCGGTGGAACTGGGCTTTGGTCCTCAGGCTGAATTGCCGGCAGTCCAATTGACTTGTGCGGAGGGTTATCAAATGGAAATGGTGGGGCGTATTGACCGCATTGATAGTGCCTGTGAGGGTGGGCAGCACTATTTTTCGGTTATTGACTATAAGTCGGGACAACCGGACATTCGATTAAACGATATTGTCCACGGTTTAAAGCTGCAACTGCTTACCTATCTGGATGTAGCCCTGCGTCAGGCAAAGCGATTGACCCAGCATGAGGCTTTGCCCGCTGGTATGCTTTATTTTAGTGTCCGGGACCCTTTGTTGACCACTGCCGGTCCCATAACAGAAGAAGAGGCTGAGAAAAGTCTTCTTAAACAGCTAAAAATGAAAGGTCTGTTACTTGCTGATCCATTGGTGATTGCCCAAATGGATCAAGGGATGAGCGGGCAATCGGAATTATTGCCTGTGGGTTTGAAGAAGAATGGGGACTTTTATGCTAATTCCAAGGTTCTTACGGAAGAACAGTTTAAGCTGTTAAGAGATTACCTAGAGGTTAAATTAAAGTCCATTGGTCAGCGTCTGCTTAACGGAGATGTTAGTCTAAGTCCCTATCAGAGAGGGAAAGAAAAGGCTTGCTCTTACTGCATCTTTAAAGCAGTTTGCCAGTTTGACCCACTGCTGGAGGATAACTTATTCCGACTGCTGGCAGATCAAGAGGAGCAGGTACTCTGGTCGCTGATCAAGGAAAGCCTGGGTGATAAACATGAGTGATAAAAGATGGACCGAAGAACAACTGGCTGCCATTACCACCCGTGATCATAACCTATTAGTGGCCGCCGCCGCCGGTGCCGGTAAAACCGCAGTTCTGGTGGAAAGGATTATTCAATTAATTACCGATCCCCACAAGCCGGTAGATGTGGACCAACTATTAGTTGTTACCTTCACCAATGCCGCAGCGG
Source organism: Desulfotomaculum sp. 1211_IL3151 (assembly GCF_036763075.1). Taxonomy (NCBI): domain Bacteria; kingdom Bacillati; phylum Bacillota; class Clostridia; order Eubacteriales; family Desulfotomaculaceae; genus Desulfotomaculum; species Desulfotomaculum sp. 1211_IL3151. The sequence goes on from NZ_JBAIYV010000009.1 coordinate 22,956, forward strand.
CGGAAATGCGTGAACGTATTGGCCAGGCCTTGAGAAAGGCCATCGAGGATAACCCCTTTTCTAAAAAACTTACGAAACAGTTAACCATGTTGAACCACGCCTCCATTACCACCCTGCACTCCTTCTGTCTGGATTTATTAAGACGTTACTTTTACCAATTGGATTTAGACCCGGGTTTCCGGGTGGCCGATGAATCCGAGTCGGAACTCTTGCGCTTGGATGTGCTGGAGGAACTCTTTGAAGCACGTTATAATCGGGAAGGGTCAGAAACCTTTGCCCTTTTGGTGGATAGTTACGGTGGCCCAAGGGATGATGCCAAATTACAGGAATTAGTTCTGGAACTATATCGTTTTTCTGGCAGTCATCCCCTGCCTAAACATTGGTTGCAGGGACTGGCGGAAAACTATGCTATTTCCGAGGATAAAACCCTAGATGATCTACCCTGGCTAACGCAGATAAAGGAATATGTTATTCAGGAACTGAGGGGAGTTTTAGGCCTTCTCAAACAGGCAGATCGGTTGGCCAGACAGCCAGGCGGACCGGAACCCTATGGCAAAACCCTGGGGGTAGATATGATCACTATTGAGCCCCTGGCCAATAGTTCAAGTAGTGTTTGTTGGGATCAATTATACCGTTCCTTGACCTTGGTTAAGTGGGGTAAATTAAGCCCTTGCCGGGGTGAGATTGATGACAATTTGAAGAATAAAGCCCAGGGCCTAAGGAATAAGGCCAAAGATAAGTTTAATGAGCTATTAAACACTTATTTCTGTGCCGAGCCCTCCGTTATTTTAGAGGACTTACGTTCTTTACAGCCCCTCATCAGCGAGTTAGCCAATCTGACCATTGAGTTTATGGCGCTTTACCAGCAGAAAAAACAGGCCAAGGGGTTGGTGGATTTTGGGGACCTGGAGCACTATTGCCTGGCCATCCTGCTCGATAAAAACAGTCCTGAGGGTGAACTGCACCCCTCGGCTGTGGCCCTTGAATTACAACAAAAGTTTGCCGAAGTACTGGTGGATGAATATCAGGATATCAATGCTGTGCAGGAGACGATTTTAAGGCTGGTTTCTAAAACAAATAACCGTTTCATGGTGGGAGATGTTAAACAAAGTATTTACCGCTTCCGGTTGGCGGAACCGAAACTATTTCTTAGCAAATCGGAACGCTATCGTCACTCTGACAAACCAGAGGGTATTCGCATCGGACTGAGTAAAAACTTCCGCAGCCGATTGGAGATTGTGCATGGGGTTAACTTTATTTTCCGTCAAATTATGACCAAGGCTGCTGGTGAAATACTTTATGATCAATTGGAGGAGCTTCATTATGGTGCTGATTACCCCCAGCAGGATGGGGTAATCACAGCAGGGGGTCCGGTGGAAGTTCATTTAATCGATCGTAAGGACAAGCAGGCAGAAATAATCAATGTCGAGGTGCCGGAACCAGAAGAAACTGGCGGTGAGTCTGAAGATCAGGAAGATTTAGATAATGATCAAGCTGAGGCCAGACTAATCGGCGGGCGCATTTTAGAAATGGTCAAGGGTTCGGAATTTAAGGTGTGGGATCATGCTGTGGGTCAATACCGTCCGGTAAGTTATCGTGATATCGTTATTTTACTGAGGGCCACCACGGGACGAGCCAATACCTTTCTGGAAGAACTAAGGGATATGGGCGTGCCCACTTATGCTGAACTGGGCACGGGCTACTTTGAGGCAGTGGAGGTAGAAACCTTTCTCTCTCTCTTAAAAATACTGGATAATCCCAGACAGGATGTCCCCTTGGCCGGGGTGCTTAGGTCCCCCATGGTGGGCCTTGGGGCTGGGGATTTAGCTGAAATACGCCTTTGCAGCAAGGAAGGGGATTTTTACGATGCGGTCTTAGCAGCTGCCCAGGGGGAGTTCGGTGCCTTATCTGTTAACCTAAGCAAATTCCTCAACCAACTGGAGGAGTGGCGCTCCCGGGCCAGGCGGGGCTCGCTGGCAGAATTAATTTGGCTGCTGTACCGGGAAACCGGTTACTATGATTATGTTGGCGGTATGGTGGGAGGAACCCAGAGACAAGGCAATTTACGGGTACTCTACCACCGGGCAAAACAATATGAAGCCACGTCCTTTCGGGGCTTATTCCGTTTCCTGCGCTTTGTGGAACGGCTCAAAAATGCCGGCAATGATTTAGGGGCAGCCAGATCATTGGGAGAAAATGAAGACGTGGTTCGCATCATGAGTATACACAAAAGTAAGGGCTTGGAATTTCCCGTTGTCTTTGTGGCAGGTTTAGGCAAAAAGTTCAACCTAATGGATTTAAATAAAGAGGTTCTCATGCATAAGGAACTTGGCCTGGGGCCTCAGATTATTCAACTAAGTAAGCGGGTTTCCTACCCCAGCCTGCCGAAACTTATGCTCAAGCAGCAGATTCGCAGGGAGTCTGTGGCCGAGGAAATGAGGGTGCTGTATGTTGCCTTGACCAGGGCCAGGGAAAAATTAATCCTGGTGGGGTCTGTGCGAGATTTGGCACAATCCCTGGAAAGGTGGGGTACCTCCGTGGCCCAGGCTGGCTGGCCTCTGCCGGATGCTGAACGAATGGCCGCCAAGTGTTATCTGGACTGGCTTTGTCCAGCCATTGCCCGGCACCGCAAGGGCCATGAACTGCGCAGGTTGCTGGAGGCAGACATGCAGCCCTGCGGGGCAGTGGCTGAGGACCCGTCGGATTGGCAGGTAGTATACCATGCCACGAAAGATATGCAAAAAAAGGATCAAGAAAAAAGCGGGCCGGCCCATGAACTTTTGACCCAAATAAAAAATCTCCAACCCTTGGAGGCTGGACCATTGGCAGCAGAAATTGAGTGCCGCTTAAGCTGGACCTACGGACGGTCTTTGATCACTACCCGACCGGCCAAAGCCGCTGTGACGGAGGTAAAACACAAGTTTGATCAATTTGTTCAACAAGAAGAAGGAATAATGCCCTATCGGCCTCAAATCACTGGCCGCCCTCGATTTTTACAGCAAGCCAAGGGTTTGACGTCTGCCGAAAGGGGTTCAGCCCTTCACTTGGTCATGCAGCATATATCCTTAGATCAGGTGCCGGATGAAGAGGCTGTTCAGCATCTTCTGGAAAAGCTGATGCAAAGGGAAATTCTCCTGCCGGAGCAGGCGGCGGTGATTAATCCAGCCCAGATTTTAAGCTTCTTTGCCAGCCCCATCGGCCAAAGAGTGCTGCAAGCCCCCCGGGTAGAGCGGGAACTGCCCTTTAGTCTGGCCTTGCCCGCCACGGAAATCTATCAGGATCTCCCCGGGGCCTATGCCCAGGAGATGGTTTTGGTTCAGGGAGTTATTGATTGCCTGGTGGATGAGCAGGATGGTTATCTGCTGATTGATTATAAGTCCGATTCGGTATACCAGGGGCAAGCTTCCCCAATGGAACGGTACCGGGGGCAAATCAACCTGTATACCCGTGCTGTGCAGGATATTTTAAGAAAACCAGTGAAGGAGCGGGTAATTTATCTCTTTGATAATGGGGCAGTTGTTTATATTTAGCTAATGGCCATGAGCTATGGGCCGTGACCCATATTATCAAGTTGAAAAAAGACCCTTGACAACAAAGAAATTTCCAGCATGAATCTTTTCACAATGAGCATTACTAAATCGGGAGGTGATTGTGCTGCTAGACTTTGAAGATCTTGTTATACCAAAGCCCGATACGCTAGCCGGCCCCGGTTTAGTTCGCTTAAAAGATGTATTAGATGACCAAACAAATCCCCTGGCAACTTTTAACGAAGAAGAGTAAAATTTGTCAATTTTGCGACAGGAGATATCCTATTTTTATCGAATACCTTAATTGAACTTTTCCGGTTTTGGCCAGTTTCACCTCTTAGAAGGTGAGCTGGCATTTTTTATTTACGTTTATAAAGTATTCTCTGCATCATACACGGGCAAAAATAATTTGAAAAATACTGCGTAGGGAACGATCTTGACCATTCCCTACGAGAACAATAAATGAATATATCTATAAAAACCACTTGTTACCAATGAATTGGGAGATCTTACAACTATTATTTTTAATATAAAAATGATATCATATTGGTATCGGTAAAATATAACTTGGAGGCGATAAAATGACCGAAAAGAATGTTTGGAAGGTAAATGGATTTTTGGCTATTTTAGTTTTACTTGCCTTAGTAGGGAGTGCCGTTTATCTCTTCCTCAAGCTTCACTTTATTACGGGGGCCTTTGTAATCTTTGCCTTTGTCATTTTGGCCAGTGGAATCGTTATCGTGCAGCCTAATCAGGCCAGGGCAGTCACTTTTTTTGGGCGCTATATGGGTAGCATTCGGGAAAATGGCATCTGGTTAACCATTCCCTTTTCCGTTAATAAAAAGGTTTCCTTAAGGGTAAGAAACTTTAACAGTGCCAAATTAAAGGTAAACGATGTAGAAGGGAATCCGATTGAAATTGCTGCTGTAATTGTTTTCAAGGTAGTGGACTCGGCCAAAGCTTTGTTTGATGTTGATAGCTACGAACAATTTGTGGAGATCCAAAGTGAAACGGCTTTGCGCCATGTGGCTACGAAATATCCCTATGATAATTTCGAAAGTGAAGGCTATTCCTTGCGTGGCAATACAGAGGAAATTGCTGCTGAGCTAGGCAAAGAGTTACAAGCACGTTTGGAAGTAGCAGGTGTTCAGGTGATGGAAGCCCGTTTGACACATCTGGCCTATGCAACTGAAATTGCCAGTGCCATGTTGCAGCGTCAACAGGCCTCTGCTATTATTGCAGCCCGCCAAAAGATTGTCGAAGGGGCAGTGGGAATGGCTCAAATGGCCATTGAGAAACTGCTTCAAGAAGGTACAGTGGAGCTTGACGATGAACGCAAGGTTACCATGATCAACAATTTAATGGTGGCCATTGTTTCTGAAAAGTCAGCCCAGCCGGTCATTAATGCAGGAAGCCTGTACTAGAAGGTGATAAAGTGCCACCAAGAAAAAGTTTCCCTTTAAGAATCGACCCTCGACTGCATGAGGCCCTGGAAAAATGGGCAGCCGATGAGCTGCGCAGTGTTAATGCACATATTGAGTATCTACTCAGGGAAGCGGTCAAGAAAGCTGGCAGACTACCAAAGAAAGAACCTGAAACTAAATAAGAATTATAAAGTAATGTCGCTTGCCCACTTATTTTAGTAGGTAAGCGACATTTTTGGTTATTGTGGTGCATAAACCTTTTCTATAATGCCGCCGAGTTTCTCTATGAATTTTTACGGCCTGCTCCAATTGCTCTTGGTTTTTGGGTTAAACTATAGCATGAGAGGTGGTTTTATTGGCATTTAAACAAGAAGCAGTCAATATTGGCAAAAAGATTTTGGGTGTTACAGCGGGTGCAGTTATCATGGCGGTAGCCTTTAATGGGTTGGTTATTCCCTATGGCCTGTTATCGGGTGGTGTTGGGGGACTGGCTTTAATGGGTAATTACCTATTGGATTTGCCAGTTGCTCTGGGAATTTTTTTCTTAAATATTCCTATTTTTATTTGGGGATTAAAGGAACTGAATAAAAAATTAATTATCTACAGCTTATTGGGGACTTTTATTATGGTTCTAGCCCTTCCTTTAACGAAACCGTATATTAAGGCACCTCAAATAGACTTGTTTTTGGCAGCCATTTATTCAGGTGTGGTGGGTGGCTTCGGTGCTGGATTAGTTTTTCGGTTTGGGGCATCCACTGGTGGTGCGGATATTATCTCAATGGTTATGAAAAAAAAGAAAAATATTGCCATAGGGACATTTTTATTTTATAGCAATATTGCCGTGTTAGCTCTGTTTATTTTCTTTTTTGATTTAAAAATAGTGATGTATACGGCCCTTTCCATGTGGGTAAGCGGTAAAGTGACCGATTTTGTTATTGAGGGGATTAACCGTAATAAGTCAGTAACGATCATTTCAGATAAAAGTGAGGTTATCGCTAAACGAATAATTGTAGAATTACATCGGGGTGTAACACTTTTAGATGGCCAGGGTGGATTTTCGGGGAGTTCCAAGAAGGTAATAACCTGTGTAGTCAACAATTTTGAAATTGGTAGGCTAAAGGAGATTGTTATCCGCAGTGATGAATTTGCCTTTATGTTTGTTACCGAAACAGCCGAAGTGACGGGGAACGGATTTGGTGGCTACAAATCCTGACTCAGGAGAACCGTCCCCTTGAGTCTAAGAGTCTAAGACCAAACCGTCAGTTAATAACTGACAGTTTGGTCTAATTTCATGCAAAACTTCCGATTGCTCCCTTCAAGAACCTCCCCTTGAATTATGCACCTGACATGTCAACTAGTTAATTGAAAAATCTATTTTCTTATGATAATCGCCCAATAATAATTCAAATTCCCACCTGCCGCAGTCAAAGGGGTAGTCATCACTGGCATCCAACCAAAAGTAGAATTTGTCGTCACCCTTAAAGAGATTTAATTTGGAGTGAAAAACTAGCTCTCTCTGATGACCATTCCTATAATACCAATTACCTGCACCAGAAATATCCTGTGATAAGGGTTGGCTTAGTTCGGCATAGACACATACCCTTTTAGATTGGGTTGAAAACTGGTTGGTAATATTAACCGGTGCACAGTCAATATTAATATCCTCACAGGTAATCAGTTTTGGGACTTCTATTAGCTGACTGGATTTTTCAAGATCTATCAGTGGTTTAAAACTACGAATATTTGCTAATAGATCCTTAACCGCATTTATTGGGATAGCAAAGTTAAGATTTCCTTCACCGCCGGCAAAAGTGATTCCGATTAATTGTCCATGACGATTAAACAATCCACCACCATGACTGCCATGTGTAATGGGTGTTGTTGTTTGGATCAATTGAATCCCTTGAATGGTAGGAATACCACTAACGATACCAGTTGAAATGGTATTTTGTAGTCCCTCTGGACTGCCGATGGCCATTACTTCTTCTCCTAACCTTAGATCATCCGAATCACCGATCAATGCAGGTTTTAAGTTTGCGTCATAAATTTTTAAAATAGCGATATCGATACCTTCATCATATTTCACGACTGAAACAGGGTACTGGGTACCATTGCTGCGCAAAACCCGAATGGTGTCGTACCCGTCAATTACATGGTAATTCGTTAATAATAATCCATCGGGGCTTATGATGACCCCGCTTCCCTGAGACATTGTTGCTTGATCGGTACAAAAAACAGTTACAACACTTGGTTCATTTTGGGCTACCTTAACGGTGTCCATTTTACTTTGGGGAGACCTATTTTGAGCCGTTGTAATATACACAGCGTTGGTAGTGTCATCCCAGTTGACTTCTGCCTCGAAGGATTCTGCTATAAACCTAAGGGGAACATAGGACTGGCCTTGAATTACTGTGGGTGGAACGGATAAAGTTATGTTTTTACCATTAACTGTCGCAGTTAAACTATCAATCGTTAGTTTAAGCTTGGTTGGTTCTTGATGAATCAAAATAACCCCGTTCTTATAACGAATGTTTTGATTACTAATGGACAAACCGTTTAAGATAGCCCTTAATGGCACGAACATACTTCCTTTTATGGTTTGGGGAGGTGTATCACAATGCAGCGGAGAATTATTGATGACAATCGATATTTCAGCCTTTGCTAGAGAGGGAAAAGCTGTTATACCAAATAAAATTGTAATGATGGTTAATAATATTAGTGTAAGCGGGGTCTTTCTCATAGCTACCTCCTATTGAAATAAGTTTAAAGACCCTGTAATCAAGGTCAAAAAACTTTAAATTTCAAAAAATTTAGAGAAAAGGCGGCACACTGCCTTCTGATGAAATTGGTATGAACGAAACGAAGATATGCCAAAAACCGGTGGCCCGCTATTGTATGTAAGCACATAAGGCCAAACCATCAGATAATATCTGGTAGTTTGGCCTTGTTTAATGTAAAACTTCCGATTGTTTCCTTCAAAAACCGTCCCCGCTGAATATTTATTCCGGCCAAGCTGCCTGGGGTGATTTGCTGAATTTGGCATCCCAAATTACGTGGAATTTTAAACTGCCGTCTTCACTAATTTCGCCAGACAATTGTTTGTTAGAAATCATAATGTCAAAGGATTGATTAACGTATTCATCAAAGAGCAATTTTCCTGCGTCTTCTTTGCTAAAGGCAATGGGTAAACGTACACCGTTTTGCCATTTTACCAGCAGCAGATACATATCTGACTCAGGGTCGTAGGCCCAGCTTGGGGGAGAATATTCACCTCCGGCGGCTTCCAGGGGTTCGGTCCAAGCAGGGTGAACTAAAACCATTGTGGTACGTGCATATTCCTTGCCATCGTCTTCATAATTTAGATCCGCCCAGGCTCCGAAATCGGGGCTGTAGGCAGCACCACCATATTCTTTAATAATATCAAATTGTTGTTCCTGTGACATAAATCTTCTCCTCCCAAAAATCTTTTAACAAATAGTCCTGTGGACATTATTCCCATCTTAAAACAATTCAATCTGTTCTAGCTTGGTTTTTGCTTTTTGGTCAAGGCTTTCTTTAAGGTGGGGTCGTCCTTCCCGTAACCATAGTTTATAGCCCTGGGATTGGAAAATTGTTTCTGGTTGTTTTCCGGCGGTCATGCAGATAAAAGTTCCATCTAACTGCCAAAGATATAAAAAAACCTTATCCGCCGCTGCATTGACCTGAACCCTGGCTACGCACCACTGGCCTTTATATTTCCAATAGATGTATTCTTGGTCAAGGCTTGTTATATCCACCCAAGTACCCCCAAAATAGCAATTCAGTTATTCATTCGCCATAAACCTAGAAAATCCTGTTTTTTAATTACTTTCCGCAGCCTTTTGCCCTTACAATGCCGTATAAGATTTTATAACGACACGGCGGAAAGCCTTACATATCAGGCTTTCCGCCGTTTTTTCTGATAGATTTTACGGGGTTGCTGGACAATCCCAACTGTATGCCGATGCCGTTTAAGGTGTGGCCAAAAATCCCGCCCACGGTGTAGCAGTCACCCGTTAGCGGTGTGTCGTTATTTTGATGCGCGCTCAACTGCTATCGCAACCGTACCTTTTACATTGTTCAACACACCGCTGTTGTTGTTTTTGTCTAATCTTTTACCGTCGAAATTTCCAATCCACAAATAGTATGTGCCTGCTAATGACTTAGGAACGATGAAAGAATTAGAATCTTTCATAAAGTTGCTTGAAAGTCCGGTTTCACCGAGGTATCCCTTGTCGTCATTCGAATCGTTCGTCTTGCGAAAATCGGCATTCAAATTCCCGTTTCCTTCTGCCGTTATGTCATATAGAATTATATCGCCTTCTTCAAGGGTATATGGCCCTCCTACCGCCACAAATTCATCAATATCTAAAGACTTTACATCAACGTTAATGGCTTACTTGGTTTCTGTAGACCCTATCATTGGTTTTTTTGCCTGTTTATCAACATGGACATTGATAACATTGTCAATGTTGTCCCCTGCCGAACTGGCGGCCAATGCTAATCCTGTGCCGCCGATTACCAGGATTGCTACAACAGCTAAAACCGCAATAGACTTCTTCGTTTTCTTAACGTTCAACATTCTTATCAATCTTCTTTCAATGTGCTTCTTACTTTCGCATAGGGAAGAACAAAAAGCCGTGTTCATGCCGACATGGTTATCCAGCGCGTTCAAGATGGCTTCGCCATAGCGTTTTCTTTCCCCGTGTGAAGGGTACGATATATTTTGTTTTTTTAATTTATTGCAACATGCCATCCGGCTTTGCTTTAGCGGAAATTATTTTGTATTTTTAATAAACCTTGCATTTTTCTTACACGGCAGGGTATGTCTAAATATACGTCGAAGCTAGATTGAGGAGAAAATAATTAGCTGGAGGGTTGGCTATGACAGCAGAACAAACTCTGAAAGATCAATGGGGAAAAAATATAGAATTTCTTCCTAATTTTTGGGTTGATACTGAGAAATTATCCGTTATCCAAGACCTCATGTTTTCTGGCATTAACGTTATGCTTACCGGCGATCCCGGTACTGGTAAAACCGAGCTTACCAAGCGTTTGGCCCATGCCCATCATCTTCCCTTTCATCGGGTCAATGTAGGGGCCATTCGGACTCCCAGGGATTGGTTTGGTCATTGGGAGTTTATTGGCGGCCAAACTGTCTTTATCCAGTCAGAATTTGTCAATGCCATTCAAAGGCCGGGTGTTATTGCCCTGGACGAATTTAACCGGGTTACCCCGGATATTCACAATTCCATTTATACCATCCTAGACCACAACCGGGAAGTTTACATTGAAGAAACGAAACAATATATTACGGTACATCCCCAGTGTATCTTTGTGGCCACGGAGAACCGTGGACGCAGCCACACCGGCACCTTTATGGAAGATACCGCGGTGGAGGATCGTTTTGAAACCATCAAACTGGAATTACCCCCGGTTGAAATCATGGCTGAATTGCTAATAAAGGTTTACGGAGTAAATGAAGAACAGGCACTTTTGTTGGCTAGAATTACGCATAAATTAAACAGTCTTTACCATGAGGAAAGTCTCAGTCGTCCCACTGGCTTCCGACCAGCCATCGCGGCCACGGCCTTAATAAAAAGGGGACAGCCTTTAAATACCGCACTGAAATATACCTTTGTCAATCGCTTTTCCCCAGATGGCGGTGTAGACAGTGAACAAACCACGGTTTTACAAGTTATTCAAGCTTATTTAAAATAATAAACGAATCATAACCTCATTATTGGAGGTGAGTCGGTGACGCTAGAACATGATGGAGAACAATGGCGTAACAAAAGCCTGTCGGATTTTTGGTTAACAGGCAGGGGGTTGGATAATAACAAAGGGGATAGGGGACAGACCTATGCCATGTTTAGCCATAAACTGTTGGGGTCCGAGGATATAGATGCCCAAGCTATGGCTATGACTGCCATCCTAGGGGCCATTTCCCGGGTGGTTGATATTGTACATGGAAAAAATAAATTTACCGTAGATTTTAGCTCCAAGGAATCCAGAACAGATTTTGCGGCAAAAAAAATTGCCCTAAGTGGGGAACCGCTGTATAATCCACCCTCCGGGTACATGATGCCGGATATTGTGGATGTACTTACGGGGATGGCCCTACATGAAGCGGCCCATGCCCAATTTAGCAAACCGGAGTACTATACAGAGATGCCTGGCAATTCCTTTATGGCGGTCATTCGCAATGTAGTTGAGGATGTTTATGTGGAACAACTTACCTCCCTTTATTACCCTGGCTATTCTGGTTATTTTTGGAAATATCGTCATTATGAATTTGATCTGAATTCAGGCAAATGGGAACACAAACCCCGTAAAAACTTAATGGAAAATGAATTACACCTTCGCACCACTGAGTTTTTGCTGGTTATGCGTTCCACCAGGGGTTATACCTCCAAGGTAGCTAGGGTCAACAAAGTAGCGGATCTTCTAAAAAAATATATAAATATTGACAGTCCTGCTAGATTGGAGAAATTAAATACCAGAACCGTCAGTAGAAGGATTTATGAAGAATTATTTGGTAACCTGATCCAACATGATATCGCTTATTCTTTACCCAGTTCACTGCTGGACTACAACAATAGGGGAAATCATCAGGCTGAATCAGGCAACAGCGACAATAGCAATAAGACAAACATTCCTAGTGATTTACAAAACTTAATCCAAAATATGCGTCAGGAAAAGTTACAGGTTGCTAACATGAGCGAACTGATGGAAGCTGGCTTAGATCCTGACTATCCGCCACCTCCGCCACCCATGGTGGTTTTTAGAAGACCTTTATTGGGCGAGGGGGCCACCGAGCGATATGAACAGGCTAGGGGTGTTGTAAATCCCTTTGTTATTCGGCTGCGAAATCGTTTAAGTTGGGCAAACACCCGGCAGGTTATCAATCAATATCAATTGCCCAGTGGGGAATTGGATGAAGATAGCCTGTATCAAGCTAGTTTTTCCAACCGAATATTCCGTCGTACTGAGATTATCGATACCAGAACCAGAGACCTGGATATATGTCTGTTGGTGGATACCAGTGCCTCTATGGTTTATTCTGCCGGAGAGGGGCTTTCCAGGGTTGAATTGGCCAGAAATTTAGCAGCACTTTTTGTGGAAGCTTTAGAACCGGTAAAATCGATTAGAACATGGGTTTTTGGTTTTAACCTAAAAGGTGCTGTCAATATGTATGAGCTATACTCCCCAAACTTAATGAACAAAGCTCGTCTTGGCGTTACCGATGCAGAGGGTACCACACCGGAGGGTACGGCAGTAAAATATGCTGCCCTAAGGATGATGGCTGAGGGACGACCCTTTGTGCAAAAAGTATTAATTGTTATTGCCGACGGCAATCCCAATCCCGGCCCGGAAACTAAGCTGGTAAAAGAGCAAGTAAAACGGTTAAAAGCCTTGGGGTGCAAAACCATTAGTATTTTATTGGGGGACAGGCCACCGGAATATGGCTATGAAAATATTATTCCTTGGTCCGACTATTTTACAGTTACCACTGAATTTGGTCGTTTACTAAAAAAACTTGTTGAGGAAAAGTAAATTGATATAAAGCCAGATTTCTCTTTTTGGGAGTCTGGCTTTTTGTTTGTCAATAGCGTGGAATAAAAGTTATAAATAAATCAATTTATATGTCTAATGAAAAAATAAATAACCGCTTTTAGAAAATTTGCGACCAAATCGGAAATTATTACTTTTTACAGCGTAATGACAAATAATATATGTCAGACCGCATTTAGACTGACATGAAAGAGTTTCTTAGCGTGAAAAAAGCTAAAACAATAAAAATAAATTTAAATTATTTGCAAAAAAACACTTGAAATCAAAAAAAGCTTTTGGTAGCATAACCGAAAATAGAGAATGACAAAGTAAACTAGGATTGAAAATAAAAACAAGTTAAATAAAAAAAGATCTGCAGCACAGGAGGTGAATTTATGTTTTTTCGCAAAATTACTACCAAGAAAAACGGCAGGGAATACGTTTATGTAAAGTTAATCGAGAATTACCGCCAAGAGGGTAAGGTAAAGCAAAGAGTTATTGCAAATTTTGGTAGTATGGAGAATCTATCTTCTGACCGAATTAACTATTTAATTGCCAGTCTTAGAAAACTTCACAATGAAGTTAGACAACCGTCTGATCAAGACGTTCCTGTGGGACTTACAACAAAAGTTAACGAAATTAGGGAAGCAATTGACAATTGTAACATTAAAAAGACAATGAGTTCGTTATTTGGAGATAAAATGTATCAAATGGCTGAGGCGATACTGGTCAAGGCAATTATGGCCAGTGAGGTTAGAAAACCCATACAAGAAGTATGTAAGGGTTTAGGCCTGGTGGATACGACTAGCTTACAATTCTATAATATTATGAAAAGAATTGGCGAGGAGGATACCAAGGAGGTTTTGCTTAAGGACAGGTTAGCTTTTGCTAAGGGAAATGAAAACATTCACAATCCCATTGTCATTCACGTTTTTAAGAGTCAGTTTGAAGGACACTCCTTTGATGTAGATACGACCAATAATGTCTATTTACCTGAAAATTACTGTAAACAAATCTATGTTTTGATGGCTTTGGATTACCAAGGGAATTTGTTGGATTTTGAACATGCTGACAATCAAAAGGAATTATCTGAGCTATTAAGTTACTTAATTCACAGACTTAATAAGCACATAAGCAGTCAAATAGTAGTTTTGGATGAGGAAAACTGTGTGAAAGAACACAGAGATTATCTTTTGGCTCAAAGGATCACGGAGACTTCAGAGCAACTGAATAACACGAATGAGATTAAAGTTATCCGGTATAGTCAAATAAGTGATAGCCAAATTAAAGAAATCAAGGCCAAATTAGCAAAGGTCGCAGCAGGCTTGGAGCATATCAAAGCAGATGTTTTATTGGGGAAAATGACCAAGGAACAGGCAGTGAGAAAGAAAGCTGATCAGATAATAAAAAGTAATGAGTGTGGGGATTTAGTGTCCTATTCCATTAATGAAAGTATCCAGACCTTTAACTATGAAATAAATGAAGAAATACTTATGCAAAAAAAGCAATCTAAGCTTAATGAGCCTTGGGGTATTATTAACTCAGACTTAGTAATGCCACTTCAAATAAATGAACTGCATATAAAAACAAACCAGTTTTATCACATAACTGATCAATTAAATATCCCACCCATTAATTTGTACGTGGATTATCATTATTCTCCAGAAATTATCTCAGGCCATATACAGCTTGAGATGTTAAAAACCCAAGTACAAAGCGCACTGCACAAAAATGCACAGGGGGGTGAGGCCATTAATTAAATTTGTCAATACAAAGTTATTTTTTCGTCAAAGAAATCTTATCATCTTTAGCCTGAACAATCAATACTTAAATACAAAAAATTGTCACTACGGTTTTTGAATTTTCGTCTAATGCACCTTTTACAAAAGATTAGACAGGGGGGTAACCTATATGCGGAGTTTGTATGAAGCGTTAATGGCCGCATCGAGAGCCCATGCTAAATGGGAAATCGAAATGTCCAATAATATTATGAGAAATCGAAGACACCTATTTGTTTTAGCACTCATGATGCTTCCACTAATCATTCCTGCCATTGGGCATGCTGCAGACCTACCTAGTTTCCTTGGAGGCAAGAGTGCCTATGGGCCGTCTCACTATAATCCAATGATGTTCTATGGTTCGATGGCAGTTGGTGTTTGTGCTGGTCTAATTACCGGCTGTATTGGCGCCGGCGGTGGTTTTGTAATTACGCCAGCTTTAATGAGTCTTGGTGTTAAAGGTATTTTGGCAGTTGGTACCGACCAGTTTCACATATTTGCCAAGGCCATTATGGGTACTGTCATTCACAAAAAACTTGGCAACGTAAATGTTTCCCTGGCCATTGCCTTCCTGGTGGGGTCAGGTATTGGTGTAACCGCGGGGGGTACATTAAACCGTGCTTTGTTTAATGCAAACCCAGTCCTCAGCGATTTTGTTATTAGCTTAATATACGTAATTATGCTGGGATTCCTCGGATTCTATTCCATGTACGATTTTATTAAGAATAGACATACGGATGGAGATGCCCATGGTGGGCCTGCCGGCATGACTAAGTTAGCCCAAAAACTACAAAGTGTTAATCTTGCTCCTATGGTTAAGTTTGATGAGGATTTGGTTCCCGGCGGACGTAAAATCTCTGGTTGGTTTGTGGCTTTCTGTGGTGCGGTGGTTGGTTTTGCAGCGGCCATCATGGGTGTTGGCGGCGGTTTCCTGACCTTCCCAATGTTTGTCTATGGTTTAGGTGTATCCTCCTTTACCACAGTAGGTACAGATATTCTGCAGATCATTTTTACTGCTGGTTATAGTTCCATCGCCCAATATGCTATCTATGGCTACATTTTCTATACCTTAGCAATGGGTATGTTAGTTGGTTCTCTGCTGGGTATCCAGATTGGCGCAGCAACCACTAAAGTGGTTTCCGGTATCTATATCCGTGCTTTCTATGCGATCGCTATCTTAGCCGGTTTTGTTAACAGGGCCTTTGCATTACCTGAAAAAATGACTCAGATGGGTTATATCTCTATGAGCAGTGAAACCGGTGCTTTACTTGCTAATATTGGTGCCTGGATATTCTTTGGTTTAGTTCTTGTTTTTGCAGGATGGATTATCCTAAGCTTTATTCGTGGTCTCCCCACCCTGCGAGCTGAAACTGCCAAGGCGTCCGTCGCGTCTGAAGGGAAAGGAGTGGGCCATTAATGATTAGAGATACAAAAGCTTTTCTTATTGGTCTGGTTATGATGATATCTTTCATGGGGATTTATGCCTACATGATGAGTCCTTCCTTTGGTGATGGTAGAAATGGCTTAGAATTTGCCGATGATATGTTCAACTCCATATCCAAGGGATCTGTGTATAATGTAATCCAGGGTGAAATTAAGAAGGTTGACAGTTGGCAGGGTAATACTATTGATGTAACTCTAACCGGCACAGACGAGGAGCAGGCTGCTAGATGGACCGCAGCACTGCAAAGGGTAAATGGTGCGGAAGTTAGTCAAGCAGAAAAAACGGTTATATTTAAAGGGGATCTTGGGGCATTACTGATCAATATTTCTGAGGATTGTTCCTACATGTTCCAAAATAATGGGGATGCATTAAAACAAAAATATAACGCAGATCCAAGGGAAGTCACGAACCGGTGGTATAATATTTCCAAAGCCGTTGTGAAGGACTTGGATAAACAGGCAAAATTTAAGGAATCAATCGCCATTCAGCAGTACCAGAAAAAAGTTATTGAACCATCCTATAATTATTATGGTGTAGATTCCAAACAGGTGTCAGAAAATAAGGGTATTATGACCTTCATGATGTTGTTTTATCTGGTCTATACCATGTGGTATGGTTTTGCCATCTACTACCTCTGTCAAGGCTTTGGAATTACCATGAGCAAATCTGGTAAAAAGCAAGAGGCATAGCTTTAAATTCTCTAAAAAATCAAACGCGATAGGAAACACTAAAGGCTTACGCCATACCCTTTGGGGCACGACACTCTTTCGTGTACGGGGGACTTGGCGTAAGCCTTAGTTAATTTGGCTACAAAGTATATGGAGGATTTTTTGTCAATATTATTTTTTGATACATATAAAAATCATCTAGCTTTCCTTCCCAAAGGCTAAAAATGAAGGAACAAGTGAAAACATTACCCTTTTTGACCTTTATGTACAATGACAAAAAAATTATGTCATACCTTATATAATCAGCATTTTCATTAAAAAATGTAGTGATACTATTAAAAAACAATATAAAAATTTTGTTTTTGTGTAAAAAAGCTCTTGCCTTTATAAAACCTATTTGCTACTATTTGCGCAAGCCTAAAGATTGTGCGAGTATAAAAGATGATCCAAAAGGATCTTAGAAATTAGGATATTACTATTATGAACGGAATGATGGGAGGTGGAGGTTTGTTTTTTCGAAAAATTACTACCAAGAAAAATGGTAAGGAATATGCGTACGTAAAGCTAATAGAGAATTATCGTACCAACGGAAAAATCAAACAACGAGTTGTTGCCAACTTTGGTAGTGTTGAAAACCTTTCGCCTGAAAGAATAAATGATTTGATACAAAGTTTAAAAAAACTTTGTAAAGATGTAGAGTCCCAGGAACAAAGCAAACCGATTTTCACGGAGGTAATAGCAAGGATTCCAGCGGTGACAGGTAGGGTTAGAAACTCGCCATTAATGAAAGCTTTAAAAGAAAGACTTAATCCGAAGCAATATCAAATCATAGAAGCAATGGTTATAAAGGTAGTGGTAGCAGCGGAAACGAATATCCCAATCCAGGATGCCTGCAAAGAAATGGGGTTAGTCGAAGCAAACAGCATTGATTTTTACAAGGCATTAAAAATTATAGGCCAAAGAAGTACAAAAGAATTGATTTTAGACACTTACTCCAAATCGAACACAGTTTTTGTTCATCTGGTGGAAAGTGTTTTCAGTGGAACATCCTTTGAGGTAGATATGGATGGAAATTCATTTTTACCCAGAGATTATAAAAAAACCTTTAAATTGCTGCTTGCATGTGACGTTGAAGGTAATCCGCTGAGTTTTGAGGTAGTTGAGGATACAGCCAAATTAGCAGAGCATCTAGGGGTATTGGTTAAATCGCTGTTGAAAGTAGTAAAGGGGGATATTGTCGTCCTAGACCCCAATGGGCAGCTGGTCGATGAAGAAATGCAGTATATAACTGCACAACCAGTGAAGGATGAAAATTCGAATGATGTGGTTTATTTTGAAACGACAAAGTTAGAACAAAAAAGCAAAGAAAAGGTTAAGGAATTTAAAGCAAGCCTAGCAAAAGTAACTGCCGGTTTAGAAAATATAAAGGCCGATATTTTATTGGGAAAGCTTAGCAGGGAATCGGCAGTACGAAAAAGGGCAGATTCGGTAATAAAATTAAATGACTTTGCAGACATCGTTAATTATCAATATCATGAGGCCACCCATACATTTGAATACCAAATTAAGGAGGCTGCATTAAAGGAAAAAACATTCTCTGTTGTCACAACCACTTGGGGGGCACCGAAGGAAAAATTTAAAGGAGGTTGGCAGATAAATAGAGTAGAGATTAAAACAGAACCCTACGAGAACTTAACTGATCAGCTAGTTATACCACCCATTAGTATGTATGCTGATTATCATTACTCTACAGAAATAATCTCTGGTCATATAGCCTTGGAGATTATAAAAACCCAATAACCCAGGTTAGAAAATACCTAAGATCGGGGGTGATGTTTAAAAAATTGTCAATATAAAATTCTTCCCAACTTGGATTTTAGCACATTTTTATGAACTGATCAATACTTTCGTGTGAATTAACAGAAAATTTGTCATTACAGTAAACCAGTTTCAAGCACCTTTTAAACAAAATTTTATTCGAAGGGAGTAGTCTGCATGAGAGGATTATATGAGGCCCTAATGAGTGCCTCCCGAGCCCATGCAAAATGGGAAATCGAAATGTCTAATAACATCGTAAGAAGCAGAAAACACTTATTAATTTTACTCATCATGAGTTTACCTTTAATTATTCCAGCCATTGGTCATGCCGCTGATTTACCCTCCTTCCTGGGTGGAAAAAGTGCTTTTGGACCTTCGCACTTTACTCCAGTGATGTTTTATGGGTCCATGGCAGTGGGTGTTTGCGCCGGGCTTATTACCGGGTGTATTGGTGCCGGTGGCGGTTTCGTTATTACTCCTGCCCTGATGAGCTTAGGCGTAAAGGGGATTCTGGCCGTAGGTACAGACCAATTCCACATTTTTGCTAAGGCTATCATGGGTACGGTTATTCATAGAAAATTAGGGAATGTTAACGTATCTCTGGCCATTGCCTTCCTGGTTGGTTCCGGTATTGGTGTTACCGGTGGCGGTTCTTTGAATCGATCCTTATATAATGCTAACCCCGTCATGAGTGATTTTGTTATCAGTACAATTTATGTGGTGATCCTAGGATTTCTGGGTTTCTACTCCATGTACGACTTTATTAAGACCAGAGGTCAAATGAATCAAGGTGATGCCCACGGTGGTCCCGTAGGATTAACTCCCCTGGCTATTAAACTGCAAAAGGTTAACCTGGCACCGATGATTAAGTTTGATGAGGATATTATTCCTGGTGGACGTAAAATATCCGGTTGGTTTGTAGCATTATGCGGTTGCGTCACTGGTTTTCTGGCAGCCATCATGGGTGTAGGCGGCGGCTTCGTTACCTTCCCGATGTTTGTATATGGTCTGGGGGTTTCCTCCTTCACCACAGTGGGAACTGATATTCTACAAATTATCTTTACTGCTGGTTACAGTTCCATCGCCCAATATGCTATCTACGGTTACATTTTCTATACTCTGGCCATGGGTATGCTGGTTGGTTCTCTGCTTGGTATTCAAATCGGTGCAGCTACCACCAAGGTAGTTCCCGGCATTTACATCCGAGCTTTCTACGCCATTGCAATTATGGCCGGTTTTGTTAACAGAGCCTTTGCTCTGCCAGAGAAAATGGGTCAAATGGGTTATATCAGTATTGCTCCTAAAACAGGTGCAGTCCTTAACACCATTGGAACTTGGCTCTTCTTTGGATTGATATTACTCTTTGCTGGTTGGATCATTCTAAGCTTTATCAAAGGTATTCCTACCTTACGGGCGGAAACTGCCGAAGCTGCAGTATCCGATGGGAAAGGAGTGAGCCAATAATATGATAAGAGATAGCAAATCATTTTTAATCGGAATGGTTATGTTACTATCCTTCATAGGTATCTACATCTATATGATGAGTCCATCCTTTGGTGATGGCAGAAACGGTTTGGAATTTGCTGATGATATGTTCAACTCCATTTCCAAAGGCTCTGCCCAAGAGGTTGTGCAAGGTGAAGTGAAAAAGGCAGAAAAATGGATTGGCACAGAAATTGAGGTAAATCTCACAGGCAAGGATGCAGATCAGGCTGAGAGATGGGCCGCTGCCATGCAAAAGGTTGATGGTGCTGTAATAAATGTGGATCAAGAAAAAATCTCTTTGAAGACCGATTTTGGCAAACTGCTGGCTAATATCTCCGAAGATTGTGTCGTAATGTATGATAACAAAGGTGATGTTTTACAGCAAAAATATAACACCGATCCCAGAGATGCCACGAATCGTTGGTACAGTATTACCAAAGCCATCTCTAAGGATCTGGAAAAACAGCAAAAATTCCAAGAGTCAATCTACCTGCAAACCTATCAGAAAAAAGTTATCGAGCCCGCCTATAACTACTATGGGGTAGAGACCAAATTTGTTAAAGATAACAAAGGCGTTATGACCTTCCTGTTAATCTTCTATATGGTTTACACCCTCTGGTACGGCTTTGCAATCTACTACATCTGTGGCGGCTTTGGCATTACGATGACCAAGAGTGCCAAGAAAGAAGCGTAACGAAATACTCCAAACACCCTGTGCCTGCCAGGGTGTTTTTTTTTGGCCTTCAGAGTGACGATAAATGGCAAGATGATTACGAATCTGGTAATATTGTAGTGATATATTTTTGAGAGAATGATAAAACCCGTCAAATTATCAGGGCTAGTTATCCCCCCTCGCTGATGCAATATCCCATAGTATTTTATCAGTGTACGGTTAATCCAGCTTACGAGCGGTTATTTTTAGTTTAAACGAGGTGAATTTATGGATTTATTTAGCTCATCCAGAAGCAGCTTACAGGCTGCCCCTTTGGCCGAAAGAATGCGACCTCGGAACCTGGATGACTTTATTGGTCAGGAACACATTGTGGGTAAAGGGAGGTTGCTGCGCCGCGCCATTGAGGCCGATAAGTTAGGGTCCATTATTTTGTATGGTCCACCGGGCAGTGGCAAAACCACCTTAGCCACCATTATTTCAGAAATGACGAAGGCTAACTTTGTTAAAATTAATGCGGTTTCTGCCGGGGTAGCAGAGATTCGTGCAGAAATAAAAAAGGCCCAAGATAACTTAAATTTCTACGGCCAACGGTCCATTTTTTTTATTGATGAGATTCATGCCTTAAAAAGAGGGGCTCAGCAGGATTGTTTGCTGGAAGCGGTGGAAAAGGGTGTGGTTACTATTATCGGGGCAACCACAGAAAATCCTTATTTTGAGCTTAATGGGGCACTATTGAGCCGTTCCAGGATATTTCAATTGGCGGAACACAGCTCCAATGACCTAAAACAATTGATTCAGCGTAGTCTTATGGATGAAGAAAATGGTTTGGGTATGTACCGGGTGCAGCTTGCGGAGGATGCGGTAACACACTTTATCGAAATGTCTGGTGGGGATGCCAGAAATGTTCTCAACGCCCTGGAGCTAGCGGTGCTTTCAACGGCACCCTCAGAGGATGGTTGCCGCCACATTACCCTGGAAGTGGCGGAGGACTCCACCCAGCAACGCTATATTCGCTATGACAAGTCTGGTGATAATCACTATGATGTGATATCGGCCTTTATTAAAAGCATTCGAGGTTCTGCGCCGGATGCGGCCCTGCACTATTATGCAAGAATGACTGCCGCAGGTGAGGATCAGCGCTTTATCGTTCGCCGCTTAATTGTTCACGCTTCCGAGGATATTGGTATGGCTGATCCCCAAGCTATGTTGATGGCCCATGCTGCTTGGAATGCCTTGGAAACAGTTGGCCTGCCAGAGGCTCGCATTCCCATTGCCCAATGTATTCTTTATTTAGCCACGGCACCAAAAAGTAACAGTGTCATAGCAGCCATTGATGAAGCCATGGGAGATATTAAGAATAAAGCTGCAGGCAGGGTACCACTTCACCTTAAAGATACTCATTACAGAGGTGCCAGGGAGCTGGGGCATACTGGGTATAAATACCCCCATAACTACCCTGGACATTATGTGGAACAACAGTATCTGCCGGATGCTTTACAGGGAGTAACCTATTATAGACCTACGGAGCAGGGTAGGGAAAAATTAATAAAAAAACGCTTGTCTCTAAAAAGCAAAAAGGAATAATCTTTTAGACAGGGAATTACATATTAAAGATGAAAGGGGTAAAGAGGTGTCAGAGATAACCAATCAATATATTAACCTAGCCCAAAGACGCTCCCAATTGGCCTATTTAGATATTACGGAAAAAGAAGTTCAAGTGATGATGGCTCATAAAGAGTTGTTTATGAGTGAAGCCCAAGGGGTAGTAGATAAATTTTATCAGCATGTATTAAATTTTCCTTATTTAAGAGAACTTTTGAATCGATATAGCACGGTGGAGCGTTTAAAGGAAGCCCAAAAAATATATTTTATTTCTTTGTGTGAACCACTGAGTGATGATTACCTTCAAAGAAGGTTATTTATTGGTAAAAAGCACCAACAGATAGGGCTATATCCCAATTGGTATTTAGGTACCTATCAAATTTATATCGGCCAAATTCAACGCATTTTAGCTAACTATCATGGAAGCTGTACGGAAACCTATGCCGAGGCATTACAAGCCTTTTTGAAAAGAATAAACCTGGATATGCAGTTAGCCATTGAAACCTATATTTTAGACCAACTGCAACAGCTTATTTCCTTTCAAAAGGATATCGGGTCAGTGGCAGAAATAATCGATGACATTGCCGAACAGACAAATATGCTTTCCTTAAATGCTTCCATCGAAGCAGCCAGAGCGGGCGATCATGGCCGAACCTTTGCGGTGGTGGCTCAAGAAGTAAGAAAACTGGCCCAGAGATCTTCACAATCCGCCAAGGATATTGCCCAAATGGTGGCTTCTAATCAGCAGGTCATTGAGAAAATGAAAAAAACCTCCGATGAATAATAAGACCCCGTGGGGTCTTTTATTTATTCGGTTAATGTCAGCCATTCTTCCAGAAAAGAATCAATTTTAGACCTTTTACCATCGATTTCCCTGCTAAGTTCTAAGCATGCAGTATAATCCTGGGAGATTGCCGGGCTTGCCAATGAAATTTCCAGCTGGTTAATGTCCGCCTCGGTTTGGGCAATTAACTGTTCTAACTCTTCAATTCTTTTCAGGCGCTTTCTTTCCTGTCTTTGCAATTCTTTATTTTCTAAATAACTTTGCTTACCAACCTGCTCCTTGACAGTCGCAATTTGGTTTGATTGCGAACTTTTCTCAGCTTTCTTTGCCAGGTAATAGTCATAGTTACCTAAATAACTGGTCACTCCGGTGGGGTTTAGCTCAATAATTCGGCTGGCCATTTTATTGAGAAAATAACGGTCGTGGGAAACAAACAAAATGGTTCCAGGATAGTCAAGCAAAGCACTTTCCAAAACCTCCCGGCTTAATATATCCAGGTGGTTGGTGGGTTCATCCAGAATTAGTAGATTTGCCTTTTCCAACATTAATTTAGCCAGGGAAAGTCTAGCCCTTTCCCCCCCGCTGAGAGCAGCAACTTTTTTGTAAACATCATCCTCCCGAAAGAGGAAATTACCAAGCACTGTTCTTACATCCTTTTCGTCCATCAGACGGTAATCGTCCCACAGTTCATCCAGCACCGTTTTTTGTGGGCAAAGTTTTTCCTGTTGTTGGGCATAATAACCGATGCTAACATTGGTGCCTAGGCGGATGTTCCCCTCAATTGGAGATAATTGACCTATGATGGTTTTTAACAAAGTGGATTTACCAATGCCGTTAGGGCCCAAGAGGGCTAAACTTTCACCCCGTTCCAGGGAAAAGCTAATGTTAATTGCCAACTTGGTATTGGGATAGCCAATACTAAGCCGGGAAGTCTGCAAAACATCTTTGCCACTTTGACGGTTAATATCGAAGGAAAAATAGACCTGTTGTTTGGATATAGGTGCTTCCACCAGTTCCATTTTTTCTAGCAGCTTCATACGGCTTTGGGCCCTGCGGGTGGTGGATGCCCGCACAATATTGCGCTGGATAAAATCCTTTGTTTTGGCAATTACTTCTTGTTGTTGTTCAAATTGCTTAAGCTGTGTTTCCTGTTGCTGCGCCTTTAAATCAATAAAACCTGAATAATTGGTTTTATAAGTGGCAGCAGTACCATGCTCCAACTCAATAATGCGGTTTACCACCATATCTAAAAAATAACGGTCGTGGGAAACCACCAAAACTGCCCCGGTATAGGTTTGTAAATGTTGTTCTAACCAGGATAAAGTGTGTATATCAAGATAATTAGTAGGTTCATCAAGAATAAGTAAGTTTGGTTTACTTAAAAGGTTTTTGGCCAGAGCCAATCGGGTTTTTTGCCCACCACTCAGGGATGAAATGGGGGAATTATGGTCTAGATCTGAAAAATTAAGACCTTGCAAGACACCGCGAATCAATGAATGATAGCTATAACCCCCCAGGTCACGAAAGGTATCCGAGAGATGGGCATACTCTTCCATAATTTTTTGATAGGCTGCAGGGTTATTAAGCTGGGCTTGACCCATGGTCTCTTCCAGTTGCCTAAGCTTATGTTCCATATCCATTAAATGCTGAAAGACCGACAGCATTTCTTCATAAATGGATTTTTGGGAATCCAGCCCACTGTCCTGTGCCAAGTAACCAATGGTTAAACCGGCTTGTTTAAAAATATCTCCGCCATCGGGACTATGCTGAGCGGTAAGTATTTTCAAGAGAGTTGATTTTCCAGCGCCGTTAACACCCACCAGACCTATTTTTTCATGATCCTGGATTGAGATGGTGACGTTTTTTAAGACCTGTTTTACACCAAAGTATTTAGAAATATTGTTTGTCTGCAGTAATATCATTTTAAACTCCTCCAGTATAAAAGTTTAACCCAACTGGTGAAACGTTACAAGAAAGAAGTATAATTTAGCTATTAGCTATCCTGGAAAATGGCCATGAGCCGTGGGCCATGGGCTTTTAGCCATCAGTCATCAGCTGTCAGCCATCAGCCTTTTTGGGCTTCCATAAACCTTTGTCATCCTGAGCGGCAGCGAAGGATGACAGAGATAGCGGTTTTTAAAGCCCATGGCCCATGGCCCACGGCCCACGGCTCATGGCCATTTTAAAGGATGCTAAAAGAAAGGGTGTGTTAGCATGGAGTTAAAAATTACTGTGGTAGCTGAAAATTCCGTAAATAAAAGAGATCTCATGGCAGAACATGGTTTGTCCCTACTGGTTGAAACTCCCGAGTTTTCCTTGCTCTTTGATACGGGACAGGGTTATACCATTGAATCAAATGTTCGAACCCTGCAGATAGATCTTACCCAAATTGATGCCATTGCTTTAAGTCATAGCCACTATGACCATACCGGGGGACTTAAAAAGGTTTTGGCTTTGTCTGGGCCCAAACCTGTATATGGGCACCCGGCAATATTTGATGAAAAGTTTTATCTGGACAAGGAAGGGGAACTGCACCCCAATGGGATACCCTTTAGTAAAAGGGAATTAGAGGCCCTGGGGGCTGAGTTTCATCTGGGTACTAAACCGATCTATTTAAGCAATAATATTATCCTGGCTGGTCAGATTCCCCGGGTAACTGATTTTGAAGAAGTAAACCCTCACTTTGTAGTCAAAAGGACTGAGGAATATCCTGTAGATCCCCTGCCCGATGATCAAGCTTTATTTATTAAAACCTCCAAGGGGATTGTCGTTATAGTTGGCTGTAGCCACTCAGGCTTGATAAATATATTACTCTATGCTAAACAAGTAACCGGGGTGGAGGATATCTATGCTGTGGTGGGTGGCACCCATTTGGTGGAAGCAAAGGATGAAAGACTTTCTCATACAATCGAGGCCTTAAAAGAAATGAAAGTAGAAAAACTGGCTGTTTCTCATTGTACAGGCTTTCATGCCCAGATGAAACTGAAAGAGGCCTTTGGTGACGACTTTGTATTAAATAATGTCGGTCACTGTATGAAAATAGAATAGCTCTCCTTGCCGCCAGTGGTACTATCAGAAAATGAAAACTTTATGTCATCCTGAGCGATAGCGAAGGATCTTGGGGATAGCCCCAAAGATTGGTGGCAGCGTTGAAGTTTTGGTAACATAGCCGACGGTTGACGTCTGGGGACTTGTTGACTAAATACATATTCCCTCGGATGCCGCACATAGAGTAAGCTTTTTTTGTCGGTTTAATTTTTTAATCGCCTTTTCCCTGGACAGTGCTTGGCCCTTGGTATAATCCCCTTCCACATAGGCTAACTGCACAGGCAGCCGGCAACGGGTATATTTGCTGGCCTTGCCTTGGCCATGCATGAGTAGTCTCTTGTACAGGTCATTGGTAATTCCTGTATATAAGGTATCGTCAGAACATTTCAGAATATAAACTACATAGCAATCATTCACTTTAATAGTACCCCTTTTGTTAGGATTACTTCTTTATTATAGTAATGGCAGACAAAAAAAGGTAGTAAAAATAATAAATGGGCTGTAACTTAAAAAGTTACAGCCCATCATCTTATTCTGTATCTTTAATCAATTGTTCCTGCTTAGGGCAAGCCCCTTTACACTTGCGGTAAAAATTATAACAGGTGAAAAATAACCAACCAACTTGTTTTTCTCTGGTTTCATAATCCATTTTAGGTTCGATGGTAACAACTTCATTTACCTTTTCACAGAATTTTTCCAAGAATATCCCTCCTAGTCAAATAACTAACTATATATTGAATTGTATTCCAAAATTAGCTATAAAACAACCCCCTATAATAAATAGATACATTTTATGTAAGGCATAATGGATTAATAATTAATTAAAAAAGAAAGGGAGTTTGTCCCGTCATCTTTATATAAAACTGCAAAAAATGCAGGAACAAGTCTTTTTATCAAGAAAATAGTAATTTAAGGAATTGGATTTTGCTTTTTCGTGTAAAATTATGGTAGTATGCCGCTGGAGGAAGGAAGAACACCATGATAAGAGTTTCTGGAATAAAGTTGACCTTGGATCAAGATGAAGCTGATATTAGAAAAGGATTATTGTCGAAACTCAAAATCAAGGAAAGAGATTTGCTTGACTATCGTATTTTTAAGCGTTCCGTGGATGCTAGAAAAAGGGATCAGGTCTGTTTTATTTATACAGTGGATGCAGTGGTTGCCCATGAAGATAAAATCCTCAAGAAATTTGCCGGGGACAAAGATGTATCTTCCTCCCCAGATCTTGATTATAAATATATCAAACCAGGAGTGGTTCCTTTAAAGAACAGACCAATCATTATTGGTACTGGCCCTGGGGGGCTGTTTGCCGGATTAATTTTAGCAGTTATGGGCTATCGGCCGTTATTGCTGGAAAGGGGAGCGGATGTTGACACAAGAAGCGAGGCAGTGAGAACCTTTTGGAAAACCGGCAAACTTGATACCGAATGTAACGTCCAATTTGGTGAAGGGGGAGCGGGGACTTTTTCGGATGGTAAATTAACAACCTTAATACGTGATCCCCGCTGTCGCAAAGTTTTGGAGGAAATGGTGTCCTCCGGGGCACCAACTGAGATATTATATTCCCATAAACCACACGTAGGGACAGATGTTTTACGGTGTGTAGTGAAAAATATTCGCCATCGGATCATAAGCCTGGGTGGGGAAGTTTGTTTTAATGCCAAAGTATCAGATATTAAAATAGATCAAGGAAAGTTAACCGGCGTCGTGGTAAATGATGAAGAATTAATTAAAGCAGAAGTGGTACTGTTGGCCATCGGCCATAGTGCCAGGGATACCTTTAAAATGTTATATGACAAAGGTGTCAAGATTACCCCAAAGGCCTTTTCTATTGGGGTAAGAGTTGAACACCCCCAGGAATTAATAAATCGTGCCCAATACAAGCAGTTTGCCCACCATTCAAAGCTTGGGCCGGCAGAATATAAGTTGGCCTATCACTCATCAAGCGGACGTTCGGCCTATACCTTTTGCATGTGTCCCGGGGGTGTCGTTGTGGCTGCCGCATCTGAGGAGGGTGGCGTTGTAACCAATGGTATGAGTGAATATGCCCGCAGTGCTGAAAATGCCAACAGTGCGTTATTGGTGGGAGTAAGGCCTGAAGATTTTAATAGTGAGCATCCCTTAGCCGGTGTAGAATTTCAGCGTCAATGGGAAAGGAAGGCCTTTGAGCTAGCAGGAGCCAATTATCAGGCACCAGCTCAATTAGTGGGAGATTTCCTGGCAGACAGACCATCACGGCAAATTGGACAGGTGGAACCTTCCTACCGCAAAGCTGTGTCTTTGGCGGAGCTTAAACATTGTCTGCCCACCTATGTGGTGGAAACTTTAAAGGAAGCAATTTTGGATTTTGATAAAAAGTTAAAGGGCTTTGCCTTGCCAGAAGCAATCCTTACAGGGGTTGAAACCAGAAGTTCTTCGCCGATTCGTATTGAGCGTAACGAGCAGCAGCAGTCTAACATGGGGGGGCTTTATCCGGTGGGCGAGGGGGCAGGTTATGCAGGGGGCATTGTGTCTGCCGCAGTGGATGGTATTCGTGTGGCAGAAGCGGTTATAGCTAAGTATAAACCCCTAGGAGATGGAACCTATGTCTAAGTCTAAAAACAAAATTATTGTTATTGGGGGAGGAGCGGCCGGCCTGTTGGCAGCAATTGTGGCTGGTCGGTGCGATGCCCATGTTACTATTTTAGAGAGAAATCAACGAGTTGGCAAAAAAATTCTTGCCACGGGCAATGGCAGATGCAATTTAACCAATATGGAAATGGATATAGGGCATTTTCATGGTTCTTCTCCTAAATTTGCCATTACTGCCTTGCAGCAGTTTAATAATTATCAAGCCATCGAGTTTTTTGAGCAATTGGGTATCTCTCATAAAGTAGAGGAAAGGGGCAAGGTCTATCCTTTTTCCAACCAAGCCTCCAGTGTTCTGGACGTATTAAGGCACGAATTGGAACGTTTAGAAGTAGAAACCATCGTAGAGGCAGAGGTTAAGGAAATAAAGAAAAATAAAAACGGTTTTGACGTTACCATAAAAAATGGAGATAATTTTTTTGCCCATAAAGTAATCCTAGCCACCGGAGGGAAAGCTGCTCCAAATTTGGGTTCCACAGGAAGTGGTTATCAACTGGCGGAAAAGTTGGGACATCGTTTAGTTGAGCCCTATCCTGCCCTGGTTCAACTAAAATTAGCGGAGTCCTTTTTAAAGCAGATAAAGGGCATAAAAATTGATGGCGAAGCTGCGATTATCGTTCATAAAAGGCCAATGGCCCAGGCCCAGGGTGAAATCCTATTTACAGAGTATGGTATATCAGGACCACCTATTTTTGATCTTAGCCGTACTGCGGCCCAATGGCTGCATAAAAACAAACAGGTGTGGCTTAAGGTAAGCATAATCACCCATCTTTCCAGGGAAGAATTGGCCCAGTATATTCTGAAACGATTTCAGGACAACCCGACAAAAAATCTTGTTTTTAGTTTTGTAGGGTTTATTAATAAGCAACTGATACCAGTATTGTTGAAACAAGCGGGGATTCGTGATATTAATAAAAAAGTAGCAGAGGTTACATCTGCTGAACGGGAGAAAATACTTGATATTTTACAAGACTGGCAATTTGAAGTCATCGGAACCAACACCTGGACTGCTGCTCAAGTAACAGCCGGTGGGGTTGATGTTCGGGATATTAATCCCCAAACAATGGAATCAAAAATTGTTCCAGGATTATATTTTGCTGGTGAAATAATGGATATAGACGGTGACTGTGGTGGGTATAACTTACAATGGGCCTGGTCCTCTGGTTATGCAGCAGGAAGAAATGCGGTATTGGCATGATTGGTTATTAATCTTCCTCCTCTACAGTCCATTCATCCGGCCAGTTCATAATCTTACTGATTCGATGTGAGTTGCCATTTATAAAGCGGGTAGCAAATTGGTCGGCGTCCTGCTCGGATTTTTCATCGTTATTGGTTAAGAAGCTGTTGACATATTGGAATCGGTGTCTTAGTTCATGAACGAGGGCGTGCAGGGAGTAAAGCTGTTTACTGTGTCGATCATCTCCATCATCCGTTTGGACAAAAATGTATATGGCGGCAGTATCCGTTGCTTCATCATAGGTTCCTTCCAGATCACCTCGCAATTCCTCTAATGAAAAGCTTAAGCTGCGGGAGAAGAATTTAAAAATATCTAGCCTGGTTTCATAGACCACGACGGTTTTGGGCCGGTAGTCCTTACCCAGCAGCTTTATAAGCTGTTCAATTTGTTTATTGGTGATGATGTTCTGGTTATTAATGATTTTCAACTAGGTCACCTCCCTTTGATATCTCAGGATGACATAGTATTATATTATCCCACCTATATTGTCAAGATTTATTTCAATTAAGATTAAAGATAAGATTAAAGAGAGGTTCTATGCTAAGATTAAGTATTTTAAAATTAAAGATGCCCTTTGGGGCAAGAATGATAAAAACCGCCCTAGCGGTGATGATAGCAGTTTTTCTGGCCAGGGAATTTGAGTTAAATGCAGTTGTTGCTGCTATAACAGCCATTGTCAATGTGCAGCCCACCTTAAGTAGATCCCTGCACAATGCTTTTGAACAAATCATTGTCCATATTGTTGGTGTAATCATTGGCTTAACCATCGGATTTCTGTGGTCACCAGGCCCACTGGCCATGGGGATTGCTACACCGCTGGTCATTTGGTCTGCCCTAAGATTGGGATTTGGCGAAGTTGTTATGGCACTGATGCCGATGGTTATTATCTTAAGTTCACCGGAAGAGGCCTTTTTATCGGAAGCCCTTTATAGAAGTCTGGTTATATTTTTAGGTTTGGCCGTGGGTATGGCTGTTAATGGACTGGTTGCCCCGCCCCGTTATCGGGACCGATTGCTGGTAAGTCTGCAAAAACTCAATACTGCAACAGTGGATTTCTTTACGGAGATGACGAATGATTTTATCATTCCCCAACAAAAGCCCTTTGAAGCTTACGAAGAAAAACGTCAGGAGGTTAAAAGCATCCTCAAGGAAAGCCGCTTGTACCTTGAATTATGGAATGAACAATTGGGACGGCACAAATCCCCCTTCCCCTGGCAAGACCAAATGCTGGAACGCTATATTGATTTTAATGCTAACCTTTACCATAAATGCAAAGATATTTATGAGAATACAAAGGAACGTATTGCCTGGCGTGAACATATGGGAAACCCTGTCATATCCGAAGAATTTGCGGCAATTTTAGCGATGCTGCAGCACGGTCTAATTGAGTTTCAACGGTTGAATGAGCAGTTAAGAAGGTCTATATTCGAAGGAAAGCCAGCCCAAAGCTATCCTGTGGACGATGAATTTTGGCAAGAGATGAGTGATTATGTAGATATGTGGCACGAGAAATTAACCGGTGCCTATTATATGCATGCTTTACTTTTTTTAGCCGTGGTTGCTAATAACTTAAAGTATGGAACCCGTGCCACCAAGGAATTTTTAAACATGATCAACGAAAAGCAAAGCGCAGGAACCTTTGCTAAAAGAAATAAGTCTGCCGTCCGTTCTTAGAAGAATTTAGAATATGATTTAAATTATGGTATAATGAGAAAATATTGCGGCACAGAGGTGAAAATATGAGCACATTTGTGGATGACCTTCAGAAAAAAAGACGGGTATTTACCGTGCTTTTTGTTGCTTTTACAGCTATTTATGGTCTCGTTTTCTGGCAAGGGGAGACTAAACTAACGGAACATCAACTTCAATATGTTGTCTTAGGCTGGAGATTGTCTTTGGCAGCTCTTTCCCTATGGTTTGGCTACGCCATCGGTCTCAAACAACACACCGTATGGTTTGTCAGTTTGTTAGCCATTTTACCAGTTGTATCGTGGATTGGCGTCCTCTACCTGCTGTTTAAGAGTGGATCGATGCTGTTTGAGGCGAAGAAGGCCCAAAAAGGAAGCAAAGCACAAGTAACTGAGAGGGAAAAGGGTGGCAAGAAACAGGGAAAGAAAAGGAAATAATCGTCATCAGCCGTTAGCCCTCAGCTTTAGGATAGCATTAGAGCGGAGTGCGGAAGACAAAAGAGGCTTTTTCTAATAGTCTCTTTTATTTTGTGGCAAAATAGGAGAAACGTGATTATGGAGGCCCAAAGTGACTAAATTAACCTATGATGATATTTTTAAAGACCTTGTCAAATCAGCCTATGATGGTGACTTGGAGCAAGAGGTTGAAAGACTAAAGAAAGATGGCCATAGCCATGTTAATGACTTTATTCATTACGCCACGGGCGGGGGAGATCCCGATAAAGTTGTATTTAAGATAAAGGACTGTGACCTTGATTGCGGTTGCAATGATCAGGGGTGTCAGGTTTCCTGCTTGATGGGTGCTATTGAACGTGATGCGAAAGGAAACGTAGTCATCAGAAGTAGTGACTGCAATGACTGCGGCCACTGTGTGAACCTTTGTGAGCATAACTGTTTGGTGGATAAAAAAGAATTTATCCCTCTGATAGAGGTATTAAAAAATCGCAATATTCCAGTATATGCCATTATTGCACCCGCGTTTATAGGGCAATTTGGCCCCGAGGTTACACCGGGTAAAATGAGAGCAGCTTTAAAAAAGTTGGGTTTTTACGGTATGGTGGAAGTGGCCCTTTTTGCTGATATACTTACCTTTCGAGAAGCTTTAGAATTTGATGCCCATGTACGCAAAGAAGGTGACTTTGTTCTTACCAGTATGTGTTGCCCCATGTGGGTCTCCATGGTCAAAAAGGTATATAAACAATTAGCACCCCATATAACTCCCTCCGTGTCACCCATGGTGGCCTGCGGCAGGGGGGTTAAAAAATTGCACCCGGACGCGAAGGTAGTTTTTATCGGTCCTTGTATAGCTAAAAAGGCCGAGGCAAAGGAACCAGACGTAAAGGATGCAGTGGATGTAGTCATTACATTTAAGGAGCTAAAACAGATTTTTGAGGCAGTGGGTATTAACCCTGCGGAGGTGGAAGCAGATGAAAAGGAACATTCCTCCACAGGTGGCAGGATCTATGCCCGTACCGGCGGTGTAAGTGAGGCTGTTGCTGCTGCTTTGAAGAGGATAAGACCGGATAAACCGATCCAAATAAAAGCTGTACAAGCCCACGGCGTTAAAGAATGCCGTAAAATGCTGCAAGAGGCCCTGGAAGGAAAAACATCGGCAAACTTTTATGAAGGAATGGGTTGTTTCGGTGGTTGTGTCGGAGGTCCCCATGTATTAATAGACCCGGCCCAGGGAACAAACCTGGTGAATGGGTACGGCGACGAGGCCATAAGCCTCACACCGGCAGATAATAAATATGTGCTGGCTTTGTTAAAAAGCCTTGGTTTTGATGAAATAGAGGATTTGTTTGATGAAGAAAAGGCCAAGATGTTCAGTCGGAGCTTAAATCTTTAGAGGAACTGTAGGGAGCGGTCTTGACCGTTCTGTTCACGCAACGCCGGCAACAGCGGAAGGATTAAATGTAAGGGAACGACACGGGGTCGCTCCCTTACATTTTTTAGGCTATTTATTGTTTCTGGTCCATCAAGTAAAGAAGAATTTTGGTAAATTGTAAACTAACTAATTCGCTAACCGGTACGCCGGTTTCTTCTGAACGTTTTTCAATTACGTGTATTTGATTGCGTAAAAATTCATAGATAATATACTCTGCCACATCTTCTGGGGTTGAACCTTTCTTTGAGGCGTACTCTTCTAACATCTTTATTGTTTCTTCCGACAGGTTAAGCTCTAATTCTTTGTTTTGTTCCATTGCTGCACCCTCCATTGACATTAATTGTTTATCATTAGATTTATTCTATATACAAGTCCCGGTCCCTGCCGGCAAAATAATTTTTTCACAAGGATTTACTTGGATTGAGTCGAATTATCTTTAGTAAGATAGTAGGAGGGGAGTTCAGATTATGACTTACAGCTATAAACAGGAACTATTGGAACAGTTAGAAAACGGCTCATTACCTGAAATTGATCCATCAAATCGTTTCACCTTTGAGTGTAAAAACCAGTGTATGGGCAGATGCTGCAATTCAATAACGATTCTGTTAGACCCTTGGGATGTTGAAATTATGGCTAGACACCTGGGTATGTCAGGACAGAAATTTTTGGCGCAGTACTGCAAATATGAGTTTAATAACCAATTAAAATGGCCCTATGTCAGATTGAAACATGCTGAAGATGGACCCTGTATTTTTATGTTGGAGGATGGGAGATGTGAGATATACCCAGTACGTTCTCGCAATTGCAGAACCTATCCTATTGGCAGAGCGGTGCGGTTTGAGCAGGATGGGACCAAATCAGAACGCATCTTTGTTGTGGAAAAAATGGGTTTTTGCCTGGGACACAAATCGGAAAAGACTTGGACAGTTGAAGAGTGGTTTGCAGATGCCCAGTGTGAGAAGTTTTATGAATTATCCGATCTGTATTTAGAGGTTATCCATTATGCCACAACTCAACTAAACAGCCAGGCATGGAGCAATGAAAATATAGCTAGAATGATGTTGCCCCTACTGTATGGTCCAGATGTACTGAGGGGAAAGTTGGGGATATCCGAGGAAGAAGTGAGCCACGAGGATTTTTACCGCCGCAGAATGAAAGCATTGAAAGTTATATTAACAGATATTGCCGCAGGTTTTGGCTTTGGTCCGAATGCTGGTGAGGTTTTTTCAGGCAGCCTAATGGAACGAATGAAGGAAGTTCTGGTTACCGGATAGTATAGAAGGGAGTGTCGCATAACTACTTTGTAGTAAGAGACACTCCCCTTTTGATTAAGAATTGCTAAATACTTTTTGTGTTTCCTCCATTGAAATAAAGTCCAGGAAGGTTTGTACGATGGAGGACAAAGGCTTCTCCTTATTAACAATAACAGAGAAATTGCGGAAGATATTGACATTTGCGATGCGGCAAGTTTTTACAGTTTTCAATTGAATTTCTTTAGTAACCGCTAAGCCGGATAAAATAGTAGCACCCAGTCCAGCCTCCACTGCA
The DNA here is from genome assembly GCF_036763075.1 of Desulfotomaculum sp. 1211_IL3151. NCBI lineage: Bacteria > Bacillati > Bacillota > Clostridia > Eubacteriales > Desulfotomaculaceae > Desulfotomaculum > Desulfotomaculum sp. 1211_IL3151. The sequence continues at coordinate 57,768 of NZ_JBAIYV010000009.1, forward strand.
CCGATAACGGCTTGGGTATTACCAAGTTCCATCACCATGTTTAGGTTGCCGGGGTCTAATCCCGCCTCCTTCAAGGTAGCCTCCATGACCACCCGAGTACCGGAGCCTTCTTCCCTTAACACAAAGGGAAGGGCAGCCACTTCTTTTAAAGTAAGGTTCTTTTTCACCGTTAGCGGGTGATTAACGGGGAGAACTACTAAAAGTTCGTCTTTCATAAAAGGCTTAGAAATGATATTCTCGTTGGTTGCAGGACCTTCTATAAGCCCCAAATCCAATTTGTTTGACAAAATGTGTTCAACGATGTGTTGCGTGTTGTTAACTTCTAGGTGTATAGTTACTTCTGGGTAATCATGACTAAACATACCCATAATTTTTGGCAAAACATTTTCTGCAATGGTATGACTGGCTCCGAGGGTTAAATTACCACTTAGTTCCCCAACCAGATCATTTATATGTTGTTCTGAGTGCTCAACCAGATCTAGTATTTGATTGATGTATTTAAGCAATACTTCCCCAAATCGAGTTATTTTTAGTTTTTTATTCGATCGGTCAAATAATTTTGCACCGTAATGCTGCTCTAATAGATAAATATTATGATTGATGGTAGGTTGGGATAAATCCAGTATTTTACTGGCTTTGGTTATGTTTAATGTCTCAGCAAGGGTTTTAAAAACCCTAAAATGGGACAAGTTCATGGTATCACCTTCACTCTTTGCCTAATAGGCATAATATCTCCTAATTATATTCGGTCTATCAGAGAAATGTCTGCCAGGTTGCTGACAAAATTAAACTTGGCTTTTTTGATTCAAAGGAGTAGATTTTTATGGATTTTTTAGTAAATAAAGAAGTTCAAGAGTACATTCGTTCCCTTTTACCAAAGAAAGATAAAATATTTTACGAAATGGAAAAAGAAGCCGAAGAGAAAATAGTTCCTATTGTTGAGCCTGAGATGGCTCAACTTTTATACTGGCTGGCATTAACAAAGAAAAGTAAAAAAGTACTGGAGGTAGGAACGGCAATTGGCTATTCGACCCTTTGGCTGGCAAAGGCAGTGTTACCTCTAGGCGGTAAAATAACGACCTTGGAGATAAATGGGCCAAGGGCGGAGAGGGCTTGTCATTATTTTAAGAAAGCTGGGGTGGACAAGCAGATTGAATTGGTATTTGGGGATGCCCGTGAGATTCTTTTTACGCTTAAAGATTCCTATGATTTTATTTTTTTAGATGCAGCCAAGGGTAAATATGTAGAGTTTTTGGATAAGTGTGTGGAACTATTGGAACCAGGCGGCTTACTGGTGGCAGAAGATATATTTATGAGGGGTATGGTAATCTCCGGGGAAATTGATAAAAGGAGGAATAAAACAGCCGTTTCACGCCTGAGGACTTTTCTGGAATTGGTCACAGAGCACGATCAATTGGAGACCATTATCTTGCCGGTGGGGGATGGCGTGGCCATTAGTGCAAAAGTTCACAAACCCAGCGAATAAGTTCGTATAGGAAAGGTGAGCATATCCATGGTATAATTAACCTAGTTTTAGACATGAAACAACAAAATATTGAAATTTACGCAGTTAATGATTATTGCTTACTAATTTAAGTTGTTCTATAATACTATTGATTTGTCGAAAAAAGTAGAAACAAGGGTTTTTGTATCTTTTCTCATCATTATCAGCTAAATAGTTAGGAAAGATACTAAAAAATTAATTTATTTCAAGGAGGTATGTTCACTTGTTGCTAACGGTATTTGTTTATGTCTCTATTTTGGCATTCATTGGTTTATCCTTGTACAAGGCTTACCAGTTTGCCAAAATGCCCATGCATGGTCGCTGGGAACTGTATCCGGTCCCAAAGGAACCAGGTGAAAAGGGCCATTATGGTGGTTCTTACTACGAAGATGTTGAGTACTGGAACAAACCCAGGGAAGTATCTCATAGCGGCGAAATAATAGACATGTTAAAAGAAATGCTATTTATTAAAAACTTGTTTGTTAACCAAAAGCGTCAATGGTGGCTTTCTTACGCATTGCATCTAGGTATTTATCTGTTAGGTTTATGGACAATCCTTTTAGCAGTTGGCGCAATCATGGATCTATCGGGCATGCCTATTACCACTGCTGAGGGCGTTAGTGCCAATGCATTTGCTGCCTTTATTTATTATCTTACCTTTGCGGCTGGTGCGGCTGGTGCTCTCTTATTGGCCTTTGGTTCCGTTAGCTTGTTTTTAAAGAGAATTGTTAATAATACTTTTGCTAAGTACACCACACCTCAGGAATATTTTAATTTATTATTTCTCTTTGCTGTTGTAGCTTCTGGTTTGGTCGTTTGGATAGGTGACCCTAGCTTTAATTATGGCCGGGAGATATTTAAGGCAATGTTTACCTTCTCTGCCATTGAGGCAAACACGGCACTAACCATTCATATTCTTTTATTGGGTGCTGTAATGATCTATATCCCCCAAACCAAAATGAGTCACTATGTAGGCAAATATTTTGCTTTCCACAAGGTTCTCTGGGATAATGAACCAAACATCAGAAATTCCCAAATGGAAAGTGTAATTAAAGAAGCCATTAGCTACAAACCCAACGCCTCCTGGTCCGCACCTCATATCAATCCTGCGGCACAGCAGGACAAGAAGTAGTTAAAAACATACTAAGATAGGAGGTATACTAAAAAATGGGCGATATTAGACCCCAAGATATGGGTAAACAAACTGGTCAGTTAGCTAAAATAGAAAATTTAATGCCCCTACCAGCACCCTATGATAAGCCAGGTATGGAACCTCAATTTAAAGAGATTAAGGATAGTTGGAAAGAAGATTATTGCACCACCCTGGACGGCTTTGTGGGTAATGAGGCCTTAGTTAGACCTAAGACCAAGGAAGAAGAAGAGGCATTGGTTAAAGGCTTCTTGAATGGTTTGGAAAAGCTATTTTCTGATGAAACCAACAGAAACTATCTACAGCCATTTCTTCTCTCCTATGAGTATTGTGCTAAATGCAATACTTGCTCAGAGGCCTGTCACGTGTTTAAGGCCAGTGGTGAGCAAGAAGTTTACAGACCCATTTTCCGTTCTGAAGTTTTTCGTAAAATTGCTAAGAAACACTTCAACGGCAGCAGCTTCTGGAGTAAATTTAACGGTGGGGATATTGACATTAATGCTGAGACGATACTCCGTCTTGGTGAATTGGCCTACCGTTGCAACCTTTGTCGTCGCTGTGCCCAGACCTGTCCATTGGGCTTAGATAACGGCTTGTTGGCCAGGGAAATTCGTAAAGTTTTCAGTATGGAACTGGGAATTGCCCCTAAACCCTTACATGAAAAAGGCTCCATGCTGCAACTAAAAACAGGTTCCAGTACAGGTATCACCAGGGAAGCTTTCCTGGATATGATTGAATTCTTGGAAGAAGACCTTTATGAAAGAACCGGTAAACAGTATAAAATTCCTGTGGACAAAAAGGGTGCGGATATCCTTTTAACCCACAATGCCGGTGAATATATGGCTTGGCCCGAAAACCCAGCTGCCTTTGTTATACTTTTTGAAGAAGCCGGTCTGGATTGGACCCTTAGCAGTGAGATGATCGGCTACGATAACGTAAACTACGGTCTTTTCTATGATGATGCCCAGTCAAGAAAAATTGGTCTGGCCCAAGTAAAGGCAGGTAAAGATCTGGGTGTACGCAGAATCGTTGTTGGCGAATGTGGACATGCCCACAAAGCTGCCATGGTTTCCATTGACAGAGCGATGGTGGGTGCTGATAACATCCCCAGAGAGAGTTTTTTACCCCTGCTTCAAGATATCGTCAAGAAAGGTGTTTATAAGCTCGATCCCGCTCGCAACGATTTTCCAGTAACCATGCACGATCCCTGTAACGTTTCCCGGATGATGGGAATCGTTCAGCCCCAGCGCGATATTATCAATGCTGTATGTCCGCAATTTAGGGAAATGTATCCCCACGGTGCTAAGAACTTCTGCTGTGGTGGGGGCAGTGGTTTTGCCATCATGAAATCCTTTAATTTCCCTGAGTTTAGAAACAAAGTTTCCAGTCGTATGAAATTTAAGCAGATCCTTGAGGCCTTCCAAGGTGTCATGGAAGATGACGCACCCAAGTATATATGTGCACCTTGTTCCAACTGTAAAGGTGCCATTCGTGACATCCTGGAGTATTACCAAGCCACTGCCAAATTCAACGTCCATTATGGTGGTCTAGTGGAATTGGTTGTTAATGCCATGGTTCAATTTGACAGACCATTCTTAGAGTTTTTGGACGAAGAAGAATGGATTGCTAAACACGTTAAAAAATAAACATTCTTTTAAGGCAATCTGCCCTTAGGGTGGGTTGCCTTTTTATTGCAATAAATTTTGAGGATATTCCATCAAGGAAGCCATCTCATGGGCGAGCATTAACAGGCTTTGGGCGTATTCCATCAATGGTGCGGTCATTGGCTGGTCTAAACAGCTCATTAAGTAAGGCAGGGCAAATAAATAGGTGTCCGCCAATCGAATTGTTAACATACTAGCTGCAATTATCTGACCTTCATTAATTGACCCAATTATTAAGTTGGTTAAATCTTGTATAGCTGAAAAGTATCGCTTATGTTCTACAGGTGCTACTGCCAGTAAATTCGTTCTTGGTGTTAATGACTCAAAGGTTTTCATAAAGTTCAGCAGGTAGTCATAGAAAGACATTTCTCCCAGTGCAGTATAACGAATTTCCGCAGAGGCCCTGGACCCATATAGATCCATCGCAGCACTGATACAGTAATAAGCAGTACGATTATCCTTTGGATCTAAAACTTTCATACCTTGGGCTTGTTCCAAACTTGATTGGATTTTTTGATCGGCTTCTTGAATGAGTTCGGTTAACGGGTCATTACTATTACAGGAAGTACAGGATTGTCCCAAGCTGGAACGAGCTGCTTCCAGATCAATAGCCCGTTTAATTTCTGCCGGGGAATTAAGAAATTCTGAAATATGCTTGTGAATATTGTTGAAATAGTTGTAAAATTGTTTTATGTATAAAAGCTCACAGCCATAATAGACAGAGCTAATAAATTTGTTCATTGAGGCTGGCAGCAGGTGATGCTTAGGAATTTCAAGGGTAATCTGCTGCATGGTGCGCCAATGCGTATTTTTTACCTCCAAGATACCTTGGATATAATCCTGTAATAACAACCAAGAAGAAGTCCCATCTTTTATGTTAATGTTCACTAAAATGACAGGTTTATCAGCTTCATCCATATACCACTTTAAAGCATCTGTGGTCATGTTTAAACTTTGGGAAGGGTCATGAGAAATTATTAGGGAAAAATGTACTCCCTTTGGGGTATGACGGTCTAATATTTCAATATCATAGTCCCAGTAGTGATGGTCACTTTTGGTGATAACCCAGGAAATAGGAAAGGCATTGAACAGAACCTCGTGGAGTTTTGACGTACTTTTCATTTTTGAGGAGGGAGATGAATGATCGATCATTTCTAGACAATTAACTGAATTAAACATGCCTTAACCTCCTTAACCCTAGGTGAATCATTTTTGCGTGGTAAAGACTATGTATTCTTTTCGCTATTAATATATTAATAGTAACACGCCATGGTATTAATTTCAATATTATATTATTGTGAAAATAATTAAATATTGATTAATTTTGACTCTTCTTATCCTCCTAAAGTAATATCCTGGTTTTGGTACCAACTTAAGGCATCCAAAAAATGTTTAGCTTGAAAATCAGGCCATAGATCCTCAACCACATAGAAATCAGCGTAAATTGATTGGACAGGTAAAAAACCGCTTAATCTTCTCCTGCCTCCCCAACGAATAATCAAATCGATTCTTGAAATATCCTTAGAGGCGATCTCTTCATGCAGCAAGCATGTCTCTTTTGCTTTATTTGTCATGGCATGACTTAAATCCCACTTCCAGCCATAATTCACTAAAAAATTAATTTTTATCCTATCCCCGCCAAAGGTTTTGCGAGTGGTATAGGGCAATAATTCCTCAGGAAATTGTGGTGACTCATGGTTGCCAATCACCAATAAAGAAGCATCACGGTTCGCTAAAATATTCACCGCATCCACACAAGCCTTTTGAAAAGCTCGCTTTTGAATGGCAGGACGTTTGGTATTATCCACAGTAAAACCGTAGAATGTAACCTCCGGAATACCTAATTCAAGGCATAATTCATATAAGGCAAAACCTGGGTCAATACCACGGTTGTAGCCGGATTCCTTCGATAAGCCTTGATTCACAGCCCACCTTCTGTTCCCGTCAGGAATTATACCAATATGTTTAGGAAGACGTTTGAATTTTGGAATCATATTACACCTCTTAAATATTTGCCAATATTATTTCTAGGTTAATATGGATAATTTTTTGCTATTCTATGCAAAAAAATAAATAATCGTAGTGACAATTTTTTAACTAATATTTTGATAAATATGACAAAAAGTGGTTGACTTTTTTGTTTAAAAGGAATATTTATAATTTAACTACATAAAATCATGTGGGGTAACTTCAAAACGAAAGGGTGATTTTAGATCAAAACAACTAACTAAGTATAAAGTTTAAGGAGCATTCCTGTAAGGAAATAAAATGACCTTTGAAAAAGAAAAGCACCTCCTGTAATATACTGGGTGTCGAGCTGTCTAGGCGACCGACCCCTAATTTAATCACACAGGAGGTACTTCAAA
>NZ_JBAIYV010000042.1:0-63910 GCF_036763075.1 Desulfotomaculum sp. 1211_IL3151
CCTCCTTTTCTTATATTATAACACAGTGCGATAAGGTGCGATACAAACAAAAGAGAAAAAGACAAAAAAATAAGCCTATATCAAGGCTTTTGGGCAATTTTTCTTTATTCAACTGTCAAAGACCCGATACAAAAAGTGTTACCTGATAGTCACCCATTTTAAATACCTCCTTTGAATCTAGTTTACCCACAAAAAAGGAAAAACTTCATAGGGAAATAGGGCCATAGTCCTATAGAAAAATAGAAAATTTTTCCGCATAATAAAAATAAAGTCTATCTGTGTAATTTCCGGTTATAAAGTATGTTGATACCGAAAGGAGAGTTTGGGGTGTCTAAGTCATTTTTAGACAAGTTTCTAAATTTTATTGGATTTGAAGAAGTAGAAGATAGCGAAAAGGCACCTGAACTGTCTTCAACTAAAGAAATGAAACCTACCATTCAAAGTGCTAATAAAAGTACTCGCACAGAATTAACAGCGGTTGCTTCGTCACGAAATACACAAATTATCTCCACACAACCCCGCAAATTTACAGAGGTACAAGTTGTGGCAGATCATTTGAAAAATGGCCAACCCGTAATTATAAACCTTTCGCAAGTTCACCCTGAGGAGGCACAGCGTATTTTGGATTATACCAGTGGGGTATGCTCTGCTTTAAATGGATCTGCAAAGAAAGTAAATGGTGAAATTTTCCTCTTTGTGCCTAGTGGAGTAGACATTGTTGGGGCTGGTGATTTGAGAACCTTCACGGAGAATGTGGAACCATTGGAGGAAAAAGTTACACCCCGGTGGTTTAATAAATCTGAATCTGCTTAATAACAAAGGGCCGGAAGGGTATCAACCCCACCGGCCCTTATTGTTTTCTTTTACCGGCCACAAATTTTTAGGATCAAAGTTATGCAGAGAGGTTAAAAATTTTTGACGAATATCCGGGTATTGTTGGGAAAGACTGTTTATAAGATTTTTAACCTCTTCCCGTTTGGTATGCTTATTGGCAGGGCAGGGGTTATGAATAACAGGAATACTCTCCATTAATAACAATTCTTTTATCTGATTTTCTGTGATGTACACAAAGGGTCTAATTACAGTAAGATCCGTACGATCAAGATATGTCTTGGGAGAAAAGGTTTTTATGTTTCCATTAAAAAGCAGACTCATAAAATAGGTTTCAATCACATCATCAAGGTGATGGGCTAAAGCCACCTTGTTAAAGCCCAGATCTTTGGTTGCGTTATGAAGGGCACCTCTGCGTAGATTGGCACATAGGGAGCAAGGGTTCGTTTCTTTCCGAATATCAAATAATATTGTGCCTATATCAGTATGCTTAATTGTTAGGGGGATGTTTAAACCATTGCAAAACTCTTTCATTGGCTGTAAATCTGTCCCCAACCCCATATCCAAATGAACAGCATGAAGTTCAAAGGGAACCTTTTTTAAATATCTACGTTGATAAAGACTAAGGGCATATAAAAGGGAGTGACTGTCTTTTCCCCCAGAGACGCCTACAACCACCTTATCGCCTGACTCAATTAAGTTAAAGTGGGTGATTGCCCGGGTGACCTGAACCAACATTGCCTTTTGTAAGTTTTTACTCATCAGACCTTTCACCTTTTCTAGTATTAATTTTAAAAAAATAAGATTTTTACACTTGTATAGTATAACTGTGTTTAGGCCAAATTAGCAAGAAGGGGGGTAAGACATGGCTAAATATATGAGTGATGCCCTGAAGTATGAGCTGGCCCAGGAAATGGGTGCAGCGAGCCGTATCCAAGGCAATGACTATGGTAACCTTACCTCAAGAGAGTGTGGTAACTTTGTTAAGCTGGCGATACAGAGGGCCGAACAAAACATGTTGTAACTTCCCTCGGACTGGTTCACGATTCGTGAACCAGTTTTTTGTTTTTGGGGTCAAATTTGACCCCAAATTATCAAATTACTCATGCTTGTGCCATATGATACAAGTAAATTACTTCTAATGTTCTTTGTTTTTTCGCTAATAATAACATGTGTGTATGATCTTTTAAAAATAATAGTAAAAATATACAAAAAATAATAATATAAAACTTACTAATGGTATTTGAATTACGCTATCGTTATGATAAACTGAAATTAGATAATAGAATAATCGAAAAACATTCACGAAACGGAGGTGTTGCATGAGACAATTTCCACAACCAAAGCAATTTACTTGATCCGTGGATTGTTGGAAGGAGGTTAGTTAGCTAATGAGTAAACAGGATGGTTTAATAAATGAAATGATTGGTTCGGTAATGGTAGTAGGTGGCGGCATATCAGGGATGCAATCTGCCCTTGATCTTGCTGAATCTGGGTTTAAGGTCTATTTGTTAGAGGAAAAACCTGCTATTGGTGGTACCATGGCTCGCCTGGATAAAACCTTTCCCACCAACGATTGCGCAATGTGCATCATGTCTCCTAAATTAGTTGATACGGGACGACATAAGAACATTCAAATTATCACTGGTGCGAAGATTACCAAGGTTGACGGCAAAGCGGGTAATTTTAAGGTTAAGGTACACCAAAAGGCCCGCTATATCGATACGACAAAATGTACCGGATGTGGTGATTGTGCTAAAGTCTGCCCGGTTGAACTACCAAACCAGTTTAATGGTAATATAGATACTCGAAAGGCCACATACAAACTTTATGCTCAGGCTACTCCCAATGCCTTTGCCATTGAAAAGAAGGGAACTGCGCCTTGTAAGGCTGCCTGTCCCGCAGGTGTAAATGTTCAAGGTTATGTGCAATTAGTAAAGTCCGGTAAGCCTGTGGATGCCTGGCGCATGATTTATAAAGATATGCCCTTTCCCGCAGTCCTAGGCAGAATTTGTGCTCATCCCTGTCAAAGTGCCTGTAATCGATCAAAGATCGACGATGCCGTTCAAATTAAAAATTTAAAGCGTTATGCTGCGGATATGGCCTACTCGAATATGGCAGAGCTGCCTTTGCCGGAACAAGCTGCTGAGCTTCATCAAAAGGTAGCAGTCATCGGTGCTGGTCCTGCTGGTTTATCCTGTGCCCATTTCCTAGCCCGCCAGGGCTATCAAGTTACCGTTTTCGAGGCGTTGCCTGTTACCGGCGGCATGATGCGTGTGGGGATTCCGGAATATCGGCTGCCCAAAAAGTGGGTTGATTTAGAGGTAGACCTGATACAAAGAATGGGTGTGGAAATTAAGCTTAACACGGCCTTGGGAAAAGACATTTTCATTGATGAGCTTTTTCAACAAGGTTATGGGGCTATCTTTTTAGGGGTAGGTGCTCAGAAGGGCCTGAATCTAAATGTTTCTGGCAGTGATTTGGACGGTGTGAGCACGGCCGTAGAGATGCTGCGAAAAGTTGGTTTGGGTGAGACCGTCACCCTAGGCCGAAAACTTGCCGTTATTGGTGGCGGTAACGTGGCTATGGATGCTGCTCGGGTAGCCCGACGTTTGGGTGCGGAAGTGCATGTGTTTAGTTTAGAAGCCGAGGGAGAGTTGCCGGCTGATGCTGAAGAAATACAAGAAGCCATCGAGGAAGGAATTTATTTTCATTATGCCCAGAGTGTCAGGGAAATCCAAGGGGATAATGGAAGCGTCAAGGGTTTAGTAACGGCTAACGTGATCAGCCTCTTTGATGCTGCAGGACGTTTTGCTCCCCAGTGCGGCGAAGTATTCACCCAATGGGATGACTTTGCCGGTGTTATGGTTGCCATTGGTCAAACGGTTGATTTATCCTTTGCCGCAGACAAACCTCTGGCTAACGAAAAGGGTAACCGCCTCATGGCTGACCCTGAAACTCTGGCCACCCATGTACCAGGAATATTTGCCGGCGGTGATGCCTTTACTGGTCCCAGGTTATTAATTGATGCAGTGGGGGCAGGTAAAAGAGCAGCGGAAAGTATCCATCGCTACCTGCAGGGTGAGGAGGATTTAAAGCTGGGGCGGACCTTTAAGATCCCGGAAGAAGAAATAACCCCTTTGCGCCAGCAAAAAAATGAAATTCAAATTGAAACAGCAGTGGCCCAAAGATACACGGATCCGAATATCAGAAAAGATAATTTTGCGGAAGTAGCATTGGGTTATGATGAGACACAGGCTAAGGCTGAAGCTGAACGTTGTTTGAACTGTGCAGTTTGTTCAGAATGTATGCAGTGTGTGGAAGCTTGCTTGCCCAAGGCAATTAACCATGAGATGCAAGACCAAGAATTAGAGTTTTCAGTTGGGGCACTTATTCTAAATCCGGGCTTTAAGCCCTATGACCCCACGGATCTAAGTCTATATGGTTATGGCAAATACCCCAATGTAGTTACCAGTATTCAATTTGAAAGAATTTTGTCGGCCAGTGGCCCCTTTGCCGGTCATATGATTCGACCATCCGACCATAAAGAACCCACTAAAATTGCCTGGATTCAGTGTGTAGGTTCCCGCAATGAAAGAACAGGCAAGGGTTATTGTTCTTCTGTATGCTGTATGTATGGTATTAAGCAGGCCATGATTGCCAAGGAACACAGTTCGACACCCATTGCAACAACCTTGTTTTATATGGATATGAGGACCCCGGGTAAGGATTTTGAACGTTACCAAAACCGTGCCAAGGAAGAACATGACATTCGGTTTGTCCGCTCTCGGGTCTATCAAATAGATCCCTCTCCCGAAAATAATGGCGATTTAATGATTCGCTATGCCGATGAAAATGGCCTTATTCATTATGAAACCTTTGATTTAGTTGTTCTTTCCGTTGGTATATCACCCCCTGCCGGAGCCAAGGAACTTGGGGCAGCGGCCCATGTTGAATTGGACCAATATGGTTTCTGCCGCAGCAAGGAGTTAAGCCCAGGCTGCACTTCCAGAGAAGGTATTTTTGTTAGCGGAGCCTTTAGCGAACCGAAGGACATTCCCGAAACAGTGGTGGATGCCAGTGCGGCTGCAGCCCTTGCATCCCGCCTGTTAGCCCCGGTGCGGGGAACCTTAACCACAATCCAAGAGTTTCCCCCGGAAAAAAATGTAGCCAATCAACTACCCAGAGTAGGTGTATTTGTTTGTAATTGCGGTATTAATATTGGTGCTGTTGTTAAGGTTTCAGAGGTTGTGGAATATGCCAACGGGCTACCCGGTGTGACCCATACAGAGGAGTTCCTCTTTACATGTTCCGCAGATAACATCATCAAGATTAAGGAACGAATCCTGGAGCATAACCTCAATCGGGTTGTGGTGGCCTCCTGTACGCCTCGAACCCACGCTCCTCTGTTTCAGAGCAGTATGAAAGAGGTTGGCCTGAATCCCTATCTTTATGAACATGCCAATATCCGGGAACAATCCTCTTGGGTCCATCGGGATCGACCAGAGGATGCCACTGAAAAGGCCAAGGATTTGGTAAGAATGGCTGTGGCTAAGGTTAGACTGCTAAAACCAGTACAACCAACTTTTATCGATGTAGATCAGAGAATCTTGGTGGTGGGCGGTGGTGTGGCCGGGATGACCAATGCGTTGGCTTTAGCTGAGCAGGGCTATCCAGTTACGCTGGTGGAAAAAAGTCAAACGCTGGGAGGTCATGCCCTTGAATTACGCTATAGCCTAACGGGAGAAAACATTCCCGATACTATAACCAAACTGATAGCCCATGTAGAAGCGAACCCATTGGTGGAAGTTGTTCTCAATGCTCAAGTAGATAAGGTATCGGGCTACCTGGGTAACTATCAAACGATCCTATTGAACAATGATGGTTCTATGATTGAAGTAAAGCATGGTGCGGTGGTTGTGGCTACCGGTGCAGCCCCTGTGGAACCCAATGAGTACCTTTACGGGCATAGTCAGGCAGTGATGACCCAAACACAATTAGAACAAAGATTAGCCGATAATGGTCTTGGCCAAGCGAACACAGTGGTTATGATCAACTGTGTGGGTTCCAGAGAAACTACCAGGCCTTATTGCAGTAGGGTTTGTTGTACCCAATCCATTAAAAATGCCTTGAAGATAAAAGAACAAAATCCTCATACCAATGTAATTATTCTTTATAGGGATATACGAACCTATGGTTTTAAAGAAGAATATTACACCAAGGTAAGGCGGCTGGGCGTTATTTTTATTCGGTATAATGTAGACAATAAACCGGAGGTTACTGCCAAAGGGGATCGGGTACTAGTAACCGCAACGGATCATATACTTAACCAAAAAATTCAAATCGAGGCTGATATCTTGGCTTTGTCAAACGGTATGCAGCCCCGGTCCGATACAGAGCATTTGAGTCAGTTATTTAAGGTGCCTTTGAATAGCGACGGTTATTTTCTTGAAGCCCATATGAAACTGAGACCCGTTGATTTTTCTGCAGATGGCCTATATCTATGCGGCATAGCCCACGGACCGAAGAATATCAATGAAACCATAGCCCAGGCTAATGCCGCTTCCATACGTGCGGTGACGCTCCTCTCCAAGGGAAAACTAGAGTCTCTAGGTATCACCGCCGATGTTGATCTTGAGTTGTGTAAAGGGTGCGGTCTTTGTGTTAGTGCTTGTCCCTACGGTGCTAGGATACTTGACGAACGAAGAAGAGTAGTAATTGTCCGGGAGGTTCTTTGTCAAGGCTGTGGTGCCTGTGCTGCAGCATGTCCCAGTGGTGCTACCAAACAAAAGGGCTTTGAAAAACAACAAATGCTAGCCATGTTAGATGCAGCATTGGATATTTAGACTGCCATCCATATGTACCAAATGCTTCCCTTAAGCTGATTTGCTAATATTGCATTTATGTAACCCAGAGTTTTAAGACCACTCTGGGTTATTTTATTGTGGACGAAAACCATTGTCACGATTGAAGATTTAGCGGTTAAATTAAAAATTCCGATGATCGGGAAAAAGGCAAGCGACACTTCTTTTTTGCGTTGAAGGAGCAATAATAATAAAACGAAAGATTGACTAAGATAAAATACAAATATAAGGTAGCACCGTCCGGGTTTGTGAAAAATGGTACTTTACGAATGGGTTTCTTTAAAATAAACTATGTATACAGGATACAAAAGCGGGGAGGGGTGCTTTATGATAGGTAGAGAATATGAACAGTACCTCATTTCAGCAGCATCGGCTAATCAAGAAAGCTTTAATCCAGGTTTTTGGTTGGTCGTTGCGGGTCTGGGATTCATTCTTCCATTACTCGGCTACATCCTTAATCATTATCATTAAATCGCGCGACCCAACTTGAGTCTAAAGGGATTAGGTTTTTACCTAATCCCTTTATTATTTTAGCTCTTAGCTTTTATTTTTGCCGGGTTGCTAAAGGCTAATGGCTAAAAGCTAACAGCTATTTCGGAGGACATCTCTATATAATCTTGCTAGATTTTGAAAGTAATACTTTTTCGCAATTGGCAATTATGCCAGCGAAAATAGTTTCAGCGAAAATGTAACCTTTTTCCAATAAAATGTAGTATAATAGAAAAAAATAAGACGTCTGCATGGAACAAAAACCCTTATAAATCAAGGAATTATCTAAAAAACAAGTCCTTGCAATTAAGCTAACTAAAGTAATGGCGTGAAATAATATGAATATTAGCGGAAACGGACAAAAAAAGAACAAGAACCCAATTGTTTGTCGCATACGGGTCTTAGTCCATTATTGCAGAAGTTTATTCTAACTATAGCCTGTGATAAACTAAACTAAAGTAAAATCGTAATGCCAAGGGAGGTGGACCTGTGTATATTATAACAGAAAATGGTTCGAAAGCACTAGACCTAAATTTCACAAATGAAATAAGTCGACGCAGTGGTGAAGATATTAAGGCTTGTTTCCAGTGCCAAAAATGTGCCTCTGGTTGTCCCATCGCTGAATATGGGGAGATGGATACCAATCAGGTAATCCGCATGATTCAGTTTGGATTAAAGGATGAATTACTGAAGAGCAAGGCCATCTGGGTATGTGTAGGCTGTGAGACCTGTGGTGCTCGCTGCCCCAACGGAATTCGGATAGCTGCTATTATGGATACCCTAAGGGAAATGGCCATAGAAGAAGGGATAACCCCGGCTGAGAAAGATATTTATTTATTCCACCAGTGCTTCCTGGATTCTGCTAAATCCCTTGGTAGGGTACATGAAGCAACCATGTTAATGAAGTACAAACTTAAAAGCGGCCATTTAATGGATGATGTAGGAGTAGGTCTGAAGATGTTCCTTAAAGGAAAGCTAGCCTTATTCCCACACAGTGTTTCCAGTAAATCAGAGGTCCGAAAGATTTTCGAATGGGCTAAGCAAAAAAGAAGTGGACATTAGGAAACGGTTTAACGGAAAGTAGGGGATAATTTTGAAACTATCATATTACCCTGGATGTTCTTTAGAAGCCACGGCTAAAGAATTTGATAGTTCTGTACGGGCTGTTAGTAAAGCCCTGGATATTGAATTGGTAGAGATACCCGATTGGACCTGTTGTGGTGCTACTTCAGCCCACGCCACGAATCATAGACTTTCAGTTGGTCTGCCGGCCCTAACCATTAAACAAATTCAAAAAATGGGTTTGGATTGTGTAGTACCCTGTTCAGCCTGTTTCAATCGCCTTAAAACAACAGAGTATCACATGATACATAATGCTGACATTCGTCAGGAGATGGAAAAAACCTTAGCTTTTCAGTTTGATCAGCAACCTAGAGTTTACGATATGTTGGCTTACTTGGTTGAAAAATACGGACTAAAAGCGATTAGCCAAAAGGTTCAAAAACCTCTAAAGAATCTGAAAGTTGCTTGTTATTATGGCTGTCTTTCGGTGCGGCCAGCCGAAATAACTGGCATTGACAGCACGGAAAATCCCATGCAGCTAGATAATTTAATGAAAGCATTAGGTGCTACACCCGTTAGTTGGTCATATAAGGTTGATTGCTGCGGCGCGGGTCATTCAGTAGCTAAATCAGCCATGGTTACCAACCTATCCGGGAAGATTTTAGCCAAGGCCAGGGAAGCCGGGGCCGATGCAGTGGTCAATTCATGCCCCCTTTGCCAGACAAACCTAGAAATGCGTCGCCCCCAGGGTGAGGATATACCGGTCTTTTTCTTTACCGAACTAATGGGTCTGGCCCTGGGCAGCCCGGAAGCCCGTGACTGGTGGAATAAGCATTTGGTTGATCCCAGCAAAATAGTTAATTCCATTCAAGCTGAGTAATTGAAGGGATGGAGGTTAGGTAAATGAGCAACGTCCAAACCGATAAGAAATTAACCGGTGCGGCAATGGTGGTGGGCGGCGGGATATCCGGTATGCAATCTGCCCTGGATCTGGCCGAGTCAGGTATTAAGGTTTATTTGTTGGATGAAAAGCCTGCCATCGGTGGGACGATGGCCAGGTTGGATAAAACCTTTCCCACCAACGACTGTGCTATGTGTATTATGTCTCCCAAGTTGGTAGATACCGGACGTCATAATAACATTGAAATTATTACCGGTGCTAAGGTAAAAGAAGTTACCGGGGAACCTGGTAACTTTAAAGTCAAAGTACACCAAAGGGCCCGTTATATTGACATTGATAAATGTACAGGTTGTGGTGATTGTGCCGGGGTTTGTCCGGTGGAATTACCCAATGAATTTAACGGGGAAATCGATACCCGTAAAGCCACTTACAAACTGTATGCCCAGGCCACCCCAAATGCCTTTGCCATTGATAAAAGAGGAGTTGCACCTTGCAAAGCAACCTGCCCCGCTGGCATCAATGTCCAGGGCTATGTTCAATTAATTAAATCAGGCAAGTTTATCGATGCCTGGAAAATGATCTACGAGGAAATGCCCTTCCCGGCAATTTGCGGCCGGATCTGTGCGCATCCCTGTCAAACTGCCTGCAATAGGGCTAAGGTAGATGAGCCGATTCAAATAGCTACACTAAAAAGGCTTGCTGCGGATATGGCCTATCAGATGGATATGAATGAATTACCTTTGCCGGAGAAAGAAGCAGTAAGGGACGAAAAGGTTGCGGTTATCGGATCTGGTCCTGCGGGTTTGGCCTGTGCCCACTTCTTAGCCCTCAAGGGTTATTCGGTGACAATCTTTGAAGCACTGCCGGTCACCGGTGGGATGATGCGGATTGGCATTCCCGAGTATCGCTTGCCGAAAAAATGGGTGGACTACGAAATTGAGTTAATTAAGCACCTGGGTGTGGAAATAAAAGTCAATACCGCCTTAGGTAAAGACATTACCATTGATGGTTTATTTAAAGAAGGGTTCAAATCCATTTTCCTTGGTGTTGGCTGCCAAAAGGGCACCAGCATGAGAACCCCCGGTGAGAATCTGGAGGGAGTTATTTCTGCTGTAGACATGCTGCGGAACATTGGTTTAGGGGAAAAGGTTGAAGTAGGTAAGAAAGTTCTGGTGGTCGGCGGCGGCAACGTAGCCATGGACGCTGCCCGCAGTGCCCGTCGCGCAGGGGCTGAAGTACATGTGCTGTATCGTCGTACCAGGGGTGAAATGCCTGCGGCCCCTGAGGAAGTGGAAGAAGCGATGGAAGAAGGAGTAAAGTTCCACTTCAGAACCCTCATCAAAGAAATTAAAGATAACAAAGGTAAAATTGGTGTTGTTGAAACCATTGAAGTTGTCAGGATGGAAAAGGATGAAAAGGGTAAGTGGGTGCCTGTCTATGGTGATAAGGTAACGGCATGGCAGGATGTTGACACCGTGATTTCAGCCATTGGTCAAACCGCAGATCTATCCTTTGCGGGTGACAAGCCCCTGACGAATCAATGGGGCGATCGGATTGTGGCAGACCCAGATACCCTGGCCACCAACGTACCGGGTATTTTTACCGGGGGTGACGTATTTACAGGACCCGCCTTACTGATTGATGCAGTGGGTGCAGGTAAACAAGCTGCAGAAAGCATCCATCGCTATTTACAAGGTGAAGACCTGAAGGCAGGACGTCAATTTAAGGTGCCGGAAGAGAAAATTTCACCGATTCCTCGTAAGGCAGCGTCCTATCCGCAACAGCCTAAAGTAAAACAGGCCCATGCTCCGGCTGAAAGAAGGGCCGCCAACACGGAAGAAGTGTGTTTAGGCTTTACGCCGGAACAGGCACAGGAAGAAGCAGCCCGCTGCTTAAATTGTGCGATCTGTTCCGAATGTATGCAGTGTGTGGATGCTTGCTTACCCAAGGCCATTGATCATGATATGCAAGATCGGGAGTTTGAAATCGAAGTGGGTGCCATGGTGATGAACCCCGGCTTTAAACCCTACGATCCAGAGGATTTACAACTGTATGGTTATGGCAGGCTGCCCAACGTAGTAACCAGTATTCAGTTTGAGCGTATCCTCTCTGCCAGTGGACCCTATGCAGGGCACATGGTACGTCCATCTGATCATAAGGAACCCACCAGGATAGCCTGGATTCAATGTGTCGGGTCCCGTAATGAAAGAATCGGTAAAGGCTATTGTTCCTCGGTATGCTGTATGTATGCCATTAAACAAGCGGTTATCGCCAAGGAGCATAGTCATGAACCGCTCTCAGCTAAGCTGTTTTATATGGATATGCGGACACCTGGTAAGGACTTTGAGAGATATCTCAACCGGGCCAAGGAAGAACAGGGTGTAGAATTTATCCGCTCTCGGATCTACGGTATAGATCCAGCCTTAGATGGCAGTGACGACGTAATGATTCGTTATGCTGACGAGGACGGCAAGGTATTCACAGAAAACTATGACATGGTGGTTTTATCCATCGGCCTTTCTGCACCGGAAGGTGCCAAGGATTTAGGTCAGGCCTGTGGAATTGAGTTAGACAAATATGGTTTCTGCCGTACGGATACATTTGCACCGGGTTGTAGCTCCCGGGAGGGCATTTATGTCAGCGGTGCCTTTAGTGAACCAAAGGATATACCAGAAACAGCCGTTGATGCCAGTGCTGCAGCGGCCATGGTTTCCCGACTGTTGGCCCCGGCCCGCGGTACCATGACCGAGGTTCAGAAGTTTCCACCGGAAAAGGATGTTAACAATCAATTACCTCGGGTAGGTGTCTTTGTTTGTAACTGTGGTATTAACATTGGCAGTATTGTCAGAGTACCGGAAGTTGCGGCATTTGCCAGTTCCCTGCCGGGAGTAGTTCATACCGAAGAATTCCTGTTTAGTTGTTCACAGGATAACATTATAAAAATTAAAAACCGTATTCAGGAACACAATCTCAACCGTGTTGTGGTAGCTTCCTGTACACCCAGAACCCACGCACCTCTGTTCCAGAGTAGTTTGAAGGAAGCCGGGCTGAACCCCTACCTCTACGAACATGCCAACATCCGTGAGCAGTCTTCCTGGGTACATAGGGAACAACCGGAAGATGCTACGGATAAGGCCAAGGATCTGGTGGGAATGGCGGTAGCCAAAGTAAGGCTGCTGAAGCCGGTTCAAACCTCCTTTATTGATGTTAACCAGAGAGTGCTGGTGGTAGGCGGCGGTGTGGCCGGTATGACCAATGCCCTGTCCCTGGCAGAACAAGGCTATGCAGTTACTCTGGTGGAAAAAACCGACCAATTGGGCGGTAGGGCCACAGAGTTACGATACAGTCTGAGGGGAGAAGATATTCCCGCATTTGTTGAGAAGCTCAAGTCCGATATTGAGGCTCATCCATTGGTGGAAATTGCCCTCAGGGCTCAGGTGCAGGAGGTAACGGGTTACTTGGGTAATTACAGAACCACCTTGCACAAGGAAGATGGCTTTAAGGTTGAAGTAGAACATGGTGCGGTAGTAATTGCCACCGGGGCAGATGAAACTTCACCCACTGAGTACCTCTACGGCAGCCATGCCGCAGTACTTACCCAGACTCAGTTAGAGCAAAAGATTGTTGATCAGGGACTGGGTAATGCCAAAAACATTGTCATGATTAACTGTGTGGGTTCCCGTATTCCGGAAAGACCCTATTGCAGCAGAGTTTGTTGTACCCATGCCATTAAAAATGCCCTCAAGGTAAAGGAGCTGAATCCCGCCGCCAATGTAATTGTCCTCTACCGTGATATACGTACCTATGGTTTCAAAGAGGAATATTACACCGAGGCCAGACGGAAGGGTGTTATCTTTATCCGTTATAGCCTGGATGATAAACCAGTTGTGGAGGCCAATGGAGATCGGGTCACGGTAACAATTACAGACCACGTTTTAAAGCAACCGATAAAGATCGATGCAGATATACTAGCCCTGAGCAACGGCATTCAGCCAAGGTTGGATACGGAGGCATTAAGTCAACTCTTTAAGGTGCCCCTCAATGCCGATGGTTTCTACCTGGAAGCCCATATGAAACTTCGTCCGGTGGACTTTGCAGCGGATGGACTATATCTTTGCGGACTGGCCCATGGACCTAAGAATATTACGGAAACCATTGCCCAGGCCAATGCATCTTCGGTTCGTGCTGTTACTCTGCTTTCCAAAGGAAGACTGGAGTCTCTGGGCAATACCGCAGAGGTTGACCTGGAACTTTGTAAGGGTTGTGGCATCTGCGTAAGTGCCTGTGCCTATGGTGCCAGGGTATTTGACGAACGCAGGGGAGTAGCCTATGTTCGGGAAGTTCTTTGCCAGGGTTGTGGTGCTTGTGTGGCAGCATGCCCCAGTGGTGCTACCCAACAGAAAGGTTTTGAGAAAGAACAGTTGCTGGCCATGATGGATGCGGCTCTGGGATAGGAGGTTGGAAAACCTATGACGGATAAAAAACAAATTGGAGCGGTTTTGGTTGTGGGCGGCGGCATCTCCGGGATGCAGTCCGCCCTGGACCTGGCCGAATCCGGCTACCGGGTCTATTTGGTGGAAAAGAAACCCGCCATCGGTGGTACCATGGCCAGACTGGACAAAACCTTTCCCACCAATGACTGCGCCATGTGTACCATGTCCCCTAAACTGGTTGACGTGGGTCGCCACCTGAATATTGAAATTATTACCGGGGCCGAGCTGGTTGATTTGGCAGGGGAACCTGGTAATTTCAAGGCCACAGTTGTCCAGCAAGCCAGATACATTAGTTTGGAAAAATGTATCGGTTGTGGGGCCTGTGCCGAAGCGTGCCCGGTTAAGGTGGATGATGACTTTGACGGGGGCCTAGGCAAAAGGAAGGCTGCTTACAAGTTATATGCCCAAGCGACTCCCAATGCCTATGCCATTGACAAAGGTAAGTGCCTCAGATTGAAAAATCCTAAGGCCTGCGGTAAGTGCCTCAAGGCTTGTCCCGCCGAGGCCATTGATCACAGCATGCCAGATACCACCTTGGAATTAGAAGTGGGAGCGGTTGTCTTAAGTCCTGGTTTTGATCCCATGGACGGTAATTTGAGGGAGGAATTTGGCTGGGGACGTTATCAAAACGTGGTAACCAGCCTGCAGTTTGAACGTCTGCTGTCTGCCAGCGGCCCCACCATGGGACATCTGGTGCGCCCCTCGGATCATGTTGAACCAAAGAAAATTGCCTTTATCCAGTGTGCCGGGTCCAGGGATAGTGCCAAAGGAAATCCCTATTGTTCGGCGGTATGCTGCATGTATGCCACGAAACATGCCATCATTGCCCAGGAACACGAACCGGGGCTGGAGACCAAAATATTCTACATGGATATTCGGGCCTATGGTAAAGATTTTGAAAAGTATTATGATCGGGCCAAAATCCAACACGGGGTTAAATACGAAAAAGCCATGGTATCTTCTGTGAAGGAAGATCCTCAAACAAAAAATATTATTGTTCGCTACCGTAACGCCGATGGGTCATTTAGCGAAGAAGAATTTGATATGTTCGTTCTTTCAGTGGGCTTAAAGCCCTCGGCGGGCAATGCAGCCCTGGCCAAGGCCACCGGGATTGAGCTGAATGAATTTGGTTTCTGCAAAACTTCTGAATTTGTGCCAGGTCAGACCACGAAGGAAGGGGTTTTTGCCGGCGGTGCCTTCTGTGCCCCCAAGGATATTCCTGAAACGGTTATTGATGCCAGTGCTGCCGCTGCTAATGCCGCACGGTTCCTCAGTACGGTACGGGGTACCCTGAGCAAGGTTAAAGAATATCCGCAGGAAAGGGATGTTACCCAGGAAGAACCCAGAGTAGGTGTCTTTGTCTGCAACTGCGGTATCAATATCGGCAGTGTGGTACGGGTGCCGGAGGTGGCGGAATTTTCCAGATCCATACCTGGTGTTGTACACTCGGAGGAATTCCTCTTTAGCTGCTCCCAGGATAGTATCGAAAAAATTAAAGAACGTATCAATGAGCATAAACTAAACCGGGTGGTGGTGGCTTCCTGCACACCCAGAACCCACGCACCGCTTTTTATGAGCAGCTTAAAGGAGGCTGGGCTAAACCCCCATCTTTTTGAGCAAGCCAATATCCGGGAGCATTCCTCCTGGGTACACAGGGACTTCCCGGATGCTGCCACGGAGAAAGCCAAAGACTTGGTAAGCATGGCCATTGCGAAGGTTAAGCTATTGAAACCGGTATATACCTCCTTTATGGATATTAACCGGCAGGCACTGGTAATTGGCGGCGGTATCGCAGGTATGGCCAATGCCCTAAACCTGGCCGGACAAGGTTTTAAAGTAATCCTAGTGGAACGGGCTGAAAAGCTTGGCGGCAATGCACTGGAAATAAAATACACGATGAAGGGTAATAGCCCTGCTCAGTTGGTTGATCAACTAATAAATGATGTGAATCAGCATCCAAATATTGACCTCAATCTAAACTCCTCTGTGAAAGAAGTAGCCGGTTATCTGGGTAATTACAAAACAACCTTAACTACTCCTGCAGGAGATAAAAAGATTGAGCATGGTGTGGTGATCATTGCCACAGGTGCTGAGGCAGCCACTACCACAGAGTATCTATATGGACAGCACAGTGCCGTAATGACCCAAAGTGAGTTAGAGCAAAAACTGGCTGGCGCCGGCCTTGGCGATGCCAAAAATGTTGTCATGATTCAGTGTGTGGGGTCACGGGACAGCGAACGTCCTTACTGCAGTCGTATTTGCTGCTATAATGCTGTAAAAAATGCCCTGAAAATTAAAGAGTTAGATCCCGAGGCGAATGTGTTTGTTATCTACAGGGACATTCGGACCTATGGTTTTTATGAAACCTACTATGCTGAAGCCAGAAGAAAGGGTGTCATTTTTGTCAGATATACCTTGGACGAAAAACCCCAGGTAGACAGTGCTGGCGATAAGGTCATCGTCAAGGTTAAGGACCCGATCTTAAATCAGTATTTACAATTGGATGCAGACCTGCTGGTATTAAGTACTGGGATTACTCCCGCCAAAGGAACAGATGCCCTTAGTCAAACCTTTAAGGTTTCACTAAACGCAGACGGCTACTTCCTGGAGGCCCATATGAAACTGCGTCCGGTGGACTTTGCTGCGGATGGTTTATATCTGGCCGGTTTGGCCCATTCACCCAAATTAATTGAAGAATCCATTGCCCAGGCCAATGCCGCTGCGGTTCGTGCAGTAACCATGCTATCCAAGGATAAATTAGAGTCCCTAGGTAACGTGGCCCAGGTTAATCCCAAGTGGTGTAAGGGCTGCGGTCTCTGCGTAGAAGCCTGTGCCTATGGTGCCCGGGTTATGAATGAAAATACCAGAGTAGCGGAAGTGTTGGATGTACTTTGCCAGGGTTGTGGTGCCTGTGTTGCTGCCTGCCCCAGCGGTGCTTGCCAGCAAAAGGGTTTTGAAAAGGCTCAAATTCTGGCCATGTTGGATGCCAGTAACAGTTAAGCTGAAAAGGAGGGTTATGGAATGAGTGTTCCAGAAGAAAAAGTTTCCGGCAACAGTGAATATGAACCTAAGATCATAGCCATACTCTGTAACTGGTGCTCCTACACCGGTGCGGATTTGGCTGGTACTAACCGTGTGCAATATCCCCCCAACGTGCGGATTATCCGGGTTATGTGCAGCGGTTCGGTGGACCCCCTGTATATGATTAAACCCATCCTGGACGGCGGTGACGCTGTTCTGGTAGGTGGCTGACACGAGGGTGACTGCCACTATGGTAGTGGCAATTACAAGGCTCGTCGTAAGGTGGCCGTTGCTAGAAACGTACTCCAACAATTAGGTGTACCGGAAGAGCGGTTATGGTTACGTTTCATCAGTGCTTCTCAGGGAGCTTATTTTGGTGAAGTCATTTCTGAAATGACACAAAAGCTGAAAGAGTTAGGACCTAACCCGCTGCGCAAGAACTGGGAAATCTAAGGTGGGAGGCGTAAGAACATGAAAACTTACACGATAAAATCTGGGGACACCCTGAGTGCCGCCAGGGAATTCTTAAAGGCATTAATTACTTCGGGGCAGGTTGGAGCCGTTTTGGTTCCACAAGAAGTTACAGCAAAAACCAACGTAGTTCCTACCTTGATCAAGGACCCCAATATGTTTGGGGCAGTGAATCCCTTTGCGCCGGTAAACGGTCTTAATGCTGCCAGACTGGTGGCCAATCTCTCCCGTAGCTTGCCGGAAAAGGTGGCAGTGGTACTTCGTTCCTGTGAAGTAAGGGCCCTTATTGAATTAGTAAAACTACAACAAGCAAAGTTAGACAATCTTTTAATTATTGGTGTGGATTGTGTTGGTACATTTCCTGCCAGTGATTATGCAGAGATGGTTAAACAAAATAAAGTAGATCCTGAAAAATGGGTAAGTCAGGCTGCCGATGGCAAAAATCCCACTGGTATGGAACTGAGACGGGCCTGCACCCTGTGTGCCTATCCCGAAGTTACCAATGCAGATATCATGCTGGGTTGGTTAGGTATGGCCGGTGGTTTACTGGTGGCCGCCAAGGACGAAGTGGATTTAGCCGGTATCGATGGCTTAGAAACTGCTTCTGTACCAGACACCCGCTCCAAATTGATCGAAAATATCAGTACAGAAAAGGCCCAGGCCAAAAACAAGGCTGTGACAGAGTTTAAGGACTCTGTGGCCAGTATGGAAAAGCTGGCAGAAGTCTTGGCCACCTGCATTAAATGCCAAAACTGCCGCCAGGCCTGCCCCATCTGTTTCTGCCGTGAATGTGTGTCCGCTGGCCCCATATTTGATCACAATGGTGACAAATATATGCAGTATGCCAACCGAAAAGGCAGCATAGAATTACCAACCGATACCACACTATTCCATCTAACCAGGGTGAACCACATGGGCCTGTCCTGCGTTGGCTGTGGCCAATGTGAAAATTCCTGCCCCATGAATATCCCTGTGGGCTTAATGTTCCAGGCCCTATCCCAGGCTAACCAGGATCGTTTTGAATATGAACCAGGCCGTTCCCTGGAGGAACCGATTCCCTTAACTGTTTATAAGGAACATGAGTTGGAAGAACTAAATACCGGTAAACACTAAGCAAAAAGGGAGTGCCAAAGCGCACTCCCTTGCCTTTTTTCTGAAAAATATTAATTATTTGGTGGGTTTTTTCTTCTGGCTGTAATCGTGTATATCTTACCGTCGTGACTGCCGATTGGTTGGAAATCAAAATCCTTTTTTGCCAAAAAGTCGGAAACTTCATCTGAATGATGGGCATCATTGGCATCCATGGTAATGTTTAGTTCTTCACCGAAACCTACCTCCTGCATAGCCTGTTCGATCTTCTCCAAAGCATTTGTCCCATCCACGCGATCTAAATGTAGGGAAACTTCAGCCATAAAAACACCTCTTTATTTTGTTTTAATTAACTTATCCTAATTTAATATTGAATATACAAAAGGGTAACATTGACAAACCAACCATCATTTGAGTGTTTATTATTGCAAAAAATTATGCGACAATGGGGACTGCCCTACGAGCAAAGACACGAGGGCGGGGGCGGTTCTGTTGTCTCAAATTTGAGGTGAGCTCCAGACAATAATGCTTTTTTGATTTATTGAAAGGAGTGTTTAGCATTGAAAAATAAAAAAGTGTTGATCGGATTTCTAGTATTTTCTCTCATGACATTAATGGTTTTGCCAATATATCAAATAGCTTTAACCAAAAGCAAAAGTAACCAAATAAGCTATTCTGGAGCAAAAAGATCGAATCTTACACCTCAAAATAACAGACCAAAGGAACAACCCGTGTCCCGTGGTAAGGTGGACAGGGATGAACTTGCTTTAATGGCCAGCATTATCGAAGCAGAAGCCAAGGCTGAACCCTTTGAGGGAAAAATTGCAGTTGGTGCGGTGATGCTTAACCGTGTGCAAAGTGCTGATTTTCCAGGTACCCTGACAGGGGTTATTTATCAGGAACAGGCCTTTGAATCGGTGGCTAATAACCATTATAAAAAACCCTATAGTGATGAGTCACTAAAGGCTGCCCAGGCGGCACTGGCAGGTCAGGATCCCACCAATGGAGCTTTGTATTTCTGGAACCCTGCCACTGCAAAAAGCACCTGGATCTGGTCCCGACCAGTTACCAAGCAAATTGGTGACCATGTTTTTGCCAATTAAAAACAAAAGCTTTCGCAGTAATGCGAAAGCCAATTTTATACTATCCGATAATATAAGATTTTAAGGATGATAGTATCAAGAAGAAATGAGGCTCGCGCGATCGGTGGCGCGGGCCAAGCTTTTCTAATTTATACGATCCAAATGACTAAAACCAGTTGGACGATTCCTATGATTGGTATACCTAGGAAAAAGGCAGTCTTTCTGGTTTTATGACGGGCAAACTGCATGCCCAGATAACCACCCAGGGCACCTCCGGCAAGGCAGGCTATAAAGAGTGTTCTTTCGGAAATTCGCCATCCGCCGGTGCTGGCAAACCATTTGTCGAGGTTAAACATAATGAATGTAAGGACGTTAATTGCTATAAGATAGTAAATTAAAACTTCCATAGAGAATCCTCCTCACTTTTCATTAATTGACTATTAATTACAGTATAAAGGAATACTGCTAATTTTGTCTAATAAATTTTAATAAAGTATAATATAGGCCTGAAAGGGTGAAAAACCATGAAACGTCTGTATCGATCTCGCTCGCAAAAAATGATAGCTGGTGTTTGTGGAGGAATTGCAGAGTATTTTGATGCTGACCCCACGGTGATAAGGGTTGTCTATGTAATAGGTTCCGTTTTATCAGTGGCCTTTCCGGGAATAATAATTTATCTAATCCTGGCGTTTATCATACCTTCTGAATATTAGGCGATTAAATACCAATTCTTGTTGCATTTCTATCCGTTTTTACACGTTAGGGTATAGGTCCCAGGCAAGCGAACCAGGCTTTTCTAACCGTTATTTATGGGAAAATGTTTGACACAAGTTTATAATGAGTATAAAATGGTTATGAACAGATGTCAATAAAGGGTGATTTGAATGGCAAGGCCTCCCAAGTGCAGACAAGTCGAAAGGCTGCCTGTGGTTACATATTTTAAACCCCAAGGTATTCCTATGACTCAGCTCTCCGAAGTGATATTAACGGTGGAGGAGTTGGAAGCAGTTCGCCTATGTGATCTTGAAGGCTTGGAACAAGAAATCTGTGCAGAAAAAATGGCAGTTTCAAGACCAACCTTTCATAGGATTATTACTGCTGCCAGAAAAATAATTGCTGAAGCCCTGATAAATGGTCTGGCCATTCGAGTTGAGGGGGGGAACTATCAGGTTACCCTATCCAGACTGAGTTGTAAAGAATGTGGCTTAAAGTGGGAAGGAACCTTTTGCAAACGCCACACGAAGTGTCCCAGTTGTAATTCAAGGGACTGGCATAGTTTAGAATGACCCAGAGAAAGGTGGAATAAGTATGAAAATTGCAATGCCTGCTAGAAATGGCCAAGTAAACGAACACTTTGGAACCACTCAGGAATTTGCCATTATTGAATTAGAAAACGGTAAGGTTAAGGAAAGTCGCATTTTATCAAATGAAGGGCTGCAACATAACCATGGTGGAATTGCCAATATGTTAAAAAATGAAAAAATTGAAGTGATTATTTGTGGCGGGATTGGTGGCCATATGATCACTGCATTGGAACAACTGGGATTAAAGGTTGTTAACGGTGCTTCTGGTCCCTTAGAGAGTGTCGCAGAGGCCTATGCAGCAGGAACCCTGGTAACACGTCCTGTAAGCTGTGGTTGTGGTGGAGGCGGCAACCATCACCATCATCATCACCATCATGGCGGCGGTGGTTGTTCTCATTAATTTGTTCTAATGAAGTATAGATAGAAGATTATTGCACCCGCAAAGGGTGCTTTTTTTATTTATTCAGAAAGTATAAGATTTTAAGGATGATAGTATTAGAAAAACTAAGGCTCACGCTATAGGCTGGCATGAGCCAAGCTTTTCTAATTACCCCTAGGCAAATTTTTTCTTTGCACATAATTTTTATTTCAAATAGGCAAATTGATATTGTTGGCCATGACCAAAGATCAATACCGCGACGGAACGGCCTTGACTGTTCCGATTCACAAACATGAAGGGTGGGATTTTATGCCGTGGGTTATCACAGCCGTTGTTTCTTGGGTAATTTTTTATTTTTTAGTAGATGTTCGATATTTGAAAAGTACCGTGCTCGGGGGGATATTCGCTGTGGCGTTGGGATCGGTGGTGGATTGGGGTGGACAACAACTGGGCTTATATAAGTTTTATGACGTTATCATACCATGGGCAGGCTGTTCCATCTTTTATAAATTTGGACCAATATTTACAATGGGAGTTCTCTTTCTTCAATATTTACCAAGGAAAAAAAACCTAGTGATTATAAACATATTTGCAGTGTCACTTTTATATTTAACGATGGAAGTCTTGATTCTACAAACCGATGCCGCAGAATACAAACATTGGCACTATTTAGCCAGTCTCATGGTGGATCTAGGTGCATTCACAACCTTAACCTGGCTTGGCCAGACCTTTCATTTAGCACCTGCCTATCGCAGGGGGGCATTTAGTCGTTAGCCATTTGCTATTGGCAGAAATAATGCTACAGACTAACGGCTAAAAAATTGACAGTTTAGCAACCTCGTTGATAGAATAGCTTTGTTAACAAAAATTCGGAGGTAAAATTATGCAGGACTATTTGGTTAGGGGAGTTGCTTCTGATGGCAGTTTTCGCATATTTGCAGCTAGAACCACGAACACCGTGGAAGAGGCAAGAACCCGCCACAATTGCTGGCCAGTGGCAGCTGCAGCTCTGGGAAGAACCATGACGGCTGCATTGTTACTGGGTGCTAACATGAAGGGAGAAGATATTCTTAGTATTCGTGTCCTTGGGGATGGTCCACTGGGTGCTATTCTAGTGACCGCCAATGCCAAGGGTCAGATAAGGGGCTATGTTCAGGAACCCCAAATACACCTGCCCAGTACTTCTGAAAGGAAGTTACCCGTGGGTGCTGCGGTGGGCAAAGGGTATCTTCATATAACCAGGGACTTGGGGCTTAAGGAACCCTTTACGGGTAGTGTAGAAATCGTATCCGGGGAAATTGCCGAGGATATCGCCCATTACCTTACTGCCTCGGAGCAAACTCCTTCAGCCGTATCCCTGGGGGTATTAGTGGACACCGACAATACAGTTATAGCTGCCGGCGGACTTTTGCTCCAATTATTGCCCGGTGCCAGTGAAGATGTGTTGGAAGCACTGGAGAAAAATCTAAGCCAATTGCCGCAGCTTAGCAGCCTGATTAACAAGGGGGAAACACCCGAAGATATTATCAAGCGGGCAACCCAGGGGATTGAAGTAAATATTTTAGAAAGTATGCCAGTGGGCTTTTCCTGTCAATGTTCCAGAGAAAGGTTAGAGAATTTGCTAATCGGCATTGGTAAAGAGGAAGTTTCCGCTATGCTGGAGGAACAGGGACAAGCGGAAGTTAACTGTCATTTTTGTGCCGAACAATATCAGTTTACAAAAAAAGACCTGGAACATATTCTAGAAAAAATCGAGAAAAAAGCTAATAATAGATAATTCGAGTTAGGGGAGTGTCGCAAAACTACTTGTTAGTAGGCAAGCGACACTTCATTTATACATTGGTTCTATTTAATTGACATTCCCCCTTTAGGGTAATGTTCAAGAACATTTCCTACTAAACCACCATTTTATTAGTGGAGGGACAAGGAACATAATAAAGAAAAACCGAAACATTTGATAAGCAGTTATTAAAGAAAGATCTGCGTTTACTAGGAGCGCGGTAATTCCCATTTCTGCCATGCCGCCTGGGGCGGTGCTCAGAAAGGCATTAACCATTTTTTGGTCATGAACGAATGTAAGTATGAAGCCAACCAAAAAGGAAAAGCCAACAAGGGCTAAGCACCCTCCAAAGGTATAGGGCAAAATACGTTTCCAATTTTTAAAACTAGTAACTTTGATGTTTAATCCTATATATGTCCCAATACAAATCTGGGCAAGTGTAATGATGGCAGGGGGGATTTTTGGTGCCTCCAGACCGCTAAGTACAAGCAAGGATACCCCTAGGATCGGTCCTAGAAGAAAAGGGGTTGGGAATTTTAAGTGCAGTGTAATCCAAACAGAAAAAATAGTTACTACAAAGAAAAGAATAATAGACTCCATCGTATAGGCAACAAAACCATTGCTTTGTATTTCTAGACTTTGAGTCGTCAAGCTTGAATTATTACTAAATCCATGCATTACAAAGAATGGAACTAGAAATACCACTGATAATAAACGAATTGTTTGCATAAACGTTATGGTTGTTACATCCGCCCCGTCAACCTCTTCCCCTAGAACGACCATTTGCGAAAGTCCACCCGGGATACTTCCTAATATACTGCTGGATAAACTAATACCTGTACCATTGGATGTGATATAGGCAATAAGAATGCTAAAAAGTACGGTACTCAAAGTAGCAAACATCATAAAGGGAAGTTGTTCCAAAATCTGCCCTGCGGTTTTAATGGTAAAAGAAGCACCCATCATATACCCAAGAATCACAAGGCCTGCATTACGAAGACCAACAGGCCAGCAAACTTTTTGTCCAAATATTAACCTCCAGATTATGATTGCCATTAGAGGTCCTAACATCCAAGGTAGGGGTATACTAATTAATTGAAATAAAAATCCACCCAATAATGAAATAAGAAGAGTTGTCATAAATACCATATAAAAACCTTCTTTTTAAAAGATACTTAATTAAGAAAAAGGGGTTTGTTAACCCCTTTTTCTTAATATTATAATCACAATTCTATTTTGCTACGCTGCACTTGCTTTATTTCGTTTTACTAAATTCTTAATCATTGGAAATACAATGGCTCCTATAGCAATAACCATTATAATAGCTGAAATTGGTCTTGCGAAGAATATACCTATGCTGCCCTCTGAAAGAATTAAGGATTGTCTTA
This sequence comes from Desulfotomaculum sp. 1211_IL3151, assembly GCF_036763075.1. NCBI lineage: Bacteria > Bacillati > Bacillota > Clostridia > Eubacteriales > Desulfotomaculaceae > Desulfotomaculum > Desulfotomaculum sp. 1211_IL3151. Next base: position 24,155 of record NZ_JBAIYV010000042.1, read on the forward strand.
ATGAATTTTCAAGCAAAGCACCTAAAACCAAGGCAAGTACCATGGGAGCCCCGGGATAGTTAAGTTTTTTCATAAAGTAACCGAGAACACCGAAACCCAGGGTAAGATAAACATCAAACATGCTGTTATTTAAACTATAGGCACCTACAAGAATAAAAGCCATAACGACAGCGTTCAAAGAGGCCCTAGGTACCTGTAGTATGCGAACAAAAACGGGGATGAAGATCATAATCATGGCTAGAAGAACCAAATTGCCTACATACATACTAGCAATAAGTCCCCAAACAAAGTCAGGGTTCCGTTCAAAAAGCAGAGGGCCTGGTCTGAGATCAAACATCATTAGTGCACCCATTAAAATGGCTGTACTGGCAGAACCAGGTACACCCAGGGTTAGAAGAGGTACAAAGGCACCCACTGAAGCGGCATTATTTGCTGTCTCGGGTGCCGCAACACCCTCAATTGCACCTTGTCCAAACTTTTCTGGATGTTTGGATGACTTTTTCGCCATGCCGTAGGAAATAAAGGAGGCAATGGTTGCCCCGGCACCAGGAAGCATGCCAATGAGAAAACCAACCACAGTTCCCCTGATAATGGCCCATTTAGATAAAGCCCAATCCTTTAGGGTGGGGAACAACTTGCGCCAGCTTAAATCAACACTTTTTAGTGCCTGAAAGTCTACTTTTTTCTCTGCGGTAACCAAAATTTCAGCAATACCAAAGACACCCATAGCAACCGGAATGAAATCAATCCCACTAAATAACTCCAGTTGACCATAGGTATAGCGGGGTAAGCCGGTCACTAGATCTAAACCAACAATGGCAAAAAACAAGCCCAACAATGCACTGATAAAACCTTTAACAGGAGAGTTGCCCGTCATGCCAGCCAGTGTAGTTAAACCTAACACCATCAAGGCAAAGTATTCAGGGGGGCCAAAACTTAAAGCAGCTTTCGCTAAAACCGGGGCTAAGAACATAAAAGCGATAACACTAGCCGACCCACCGATGAAGGAACTGAAAGCAGCCATTCCCATAGCGGCTCCTGCCCGGCCTTGCTGGGCCAACGGATAACCATCCATTGTTGTCATAACAGCCGCTGAGTCACCTGGCGTATTGATCAAAATCGAAGTAATGGAACCACCATACATGGCACCGTAATAAATTCCTGCCAACATAATAATTCCTGCCACGGGATCAGCCCCAAAGGTTAAAGGTAACAAAACAGCTAAGCCAGCCGAAGGGCCTAGTCCAGGAAGGGCCCCAATAATGGTACCTGTAACTACACCGACTATACAATAAAGTAGATTTATTGGGGTTATAGCCACGGAAAAACCATAAATCAAATTAGATAGGACTTCCATAAATTATATCCCTCCTTTTCAAAAACCGAAAATCCCAACAGGAAATGCAACATCCAACCCCACTTGAAAGATAAGATATAAAACTACCGGTAGCGTAATTACCATCCCGATGGTAGTCTTAAGTTTTCTCTGTTCAGAAAACAATAACAGTAGAAAACCCGCCAGCAGACCAATGGATACAATCATACCCAGGATGTTGGTTAAAAGACAGGTTATTATGGTAGCCCCCGTAACTTTTGAAAGTATGATAAAGCCCTCTTTACTAAGAACTCCTTTTTTCCCACTAGCCTTATCTTTAAAGGTACCTAAGATCATAATTAAAGCTGAAACTGCCAATAGGATGCCAACCAATAACGGAAGGAAGCCTGGCCCGGGAGCATCATCTTTCCATAACCCCATCGGAATAGATGAACTTGTAAGATAGCCTGCAAAGGCTATCAAGAGAGTACCAGAAATACGATCGATTTTTTGCATAGTGTTCACCTGCCCTTGCTTATTTAAAAAGGGAGAGATAATCTCTCCCTTTTTTTATTTTTTAGTTGCTCCTGTTTCGTTGAATACCTCGAGGTAGTTGTCACTTACTTCAATAATTTTCTTGCCAAATTCTTCGCGATTTAAAAACACAGGGGTTACAGAGTTCTTTTCTACATAATCCTTTTGCCAGGCTTCACTTTCGTGTACCTTTTTAAACAAGTCTTCCATGTACTTAATGGCTTCTGGTGACGAACCCTTGGGCATTACGATGCCTCTGAAGTTAGATAGTTCAGCATCCATTCCTTGTTCTATTAAGGTAGGTACACTTTCAAGACCAGGAATTCTTTCTGCACTGGCAACTGCAATGGCCTTGGCTTTTCCTGCTTCTACCTGATTTAAGGCTTCACCAGGGTTTGACCATACCATATCTACGTGGCCGCCAAGCAATGCTGTCATGGCAGCTCCGCCGCTATCAAAGGGCACATATTTAAGCTTAATATCGCCTTGTTTTTGCATCATGTGATATAGCAGGGCATCATCAGAGGTACCGCCAGTTCCACCGATGGAAAGGCTGACAGGGTTAGCTTTGGACATCTCAACAATTTGTTTTACATCTTTAATCTCAGAGTCTGCTTTAACATAGAGTGCCAAGGTATCCATTGCCAGACCGCAAACAGGTTCAAACTGCTGGTAGGAAACTGGGGAGTTGCCCAAAAGAGGTGCAGTATAGAAGTTAGAACTTACTGTAGCTATGTAGTAGGGGTTTTCTTTCTTTTCAGCTACATAGCTATAACCTACTGAACCGCTTGCACCGGGCTTGTTAATGACATTGATAGGTTGAGTGGCCCAGCCGTTGTCGTTAATAATTTTTACCATGGTTCGACTCATAATGTCACTACCGCCACCGGCACTAAAGGGAACAACAAACTCAATGGCTTTTTCCGGGTAACCAGCACTGCCGTTGCCAGCTGTTTCCTTAGAGCCAGAAGAGCAGCCCACTAAAGTTGCAGCAAATAATGAAGCAGAAATCATAAGAGCAAAAACCTTATTCAATCTTTTCACAACTTTCACCTCCAAGTTTATTGAGGGAACTACCTATCAAAAGTTACCTAGGTTCATCCCAAAGATGTAAATATTCACATTCACAAGCTAATTGTTTAATTAATTTAAAACAATGCTACTCATTATCCTTTTTAGCTGTTTCTTCAATAATATTGGCACAGCGTACTTGGTTAAATATCCCACAATAACAGAAGTTTGCTAACTTGGTAGCTGCTTGTTCCTCTGTTAATCGCCCTTTTCTAACTTGATCAATCATGTGCTGAACGTATTTAGGAGGAATCATATGATGACCGCACATGGTAGTGATGGACAAGGTTGTGTCATCGGGTAAATTATCCTTTTTACCCCAGACACCCAGGGAATAGTTGATTGAGTGTGGTGTTACACCGGATTCTTTGCAAGCTGGTAATACCTCTGAGAGAACACCCGTGATAACCACCGACATACCTAAATCCTTTGCTTTAATCTGTTTTAAGAAGTCAACGACCTGATCTCTTTTGGTGAAAACACCCCGAATACGGGATTTATCCGTAATACGATCTTTAATTGTTTCAATGGGGTATTGGGTTTTTGGACCTGTTTTGACGTCACCCCAGTTTTCGGAACCGACAGCTTCTGCGGCTGCGATAAATTCCAAAGCTTTGGGTTTAATGTTTACATCGTTTTTTCCTTTTGTTTGATACATAAACCAGCAAAAGTCGTTTTTCTGTGATTCGATGGGACCAGAACGGTGTAGTGAGTGTGTCATATTTTTATTTCCTCCTTATTAGTCCAGAGATAAAGGTTTACCCAATCCTACATTCACTTTTCCCCGGTAGGGGTAAGGAATGCCGAGTTCTTCCAGGCAATTAAGAGCGGGAGCCTGTCCGTCTTCATCAGTTCGTATAATTAGTCCTAGGGAAAATACAGTATCTATTTCTTTTTCAACCTTTTGTAATGCTTGAAGTACTTGCTTTAAGTCTTGTTCTTTGCATTTGGCTTCAACAATGACTGATAACAAATGATAATTCAGGCATTCTTCTTCTAATTTGCCGGTCTTTAGATCTGGCATTAAAGCTGCTAAAGGAGTATGCTCTTGAGGTGCAAGTTCAGCCCCGGCAGCGGCAACAGCCATGGCTACTTTTTCTGCGTCTCTAAGGAAAACCCCCATTCCAGGCCTTCCCATATCAATGGCAACACCAACTTCACCCTTGATGACACGGCCGGAGACATCATTCGTTTTAACTTCCTCGGTACCACGTCCAGATACACCGGTTACCCCGTGTGTTTCTACCGGGTCACTGATTACATGTTGAAATTGCTGATAGAAGTTATCCAACTCAATGGGACTAATTGCACCCTTTGGACAAACTTTCTGGCGCAAACAAACATAACATTCTGTACACCTGTTTTGATCAATAGTGCATTTTTTCTCATCGGACACAAAGTGAATGGCATCAACCGTACAGTATTTTTGGCAAATACCACAACCTGTGCATAAATCCTTGTTAATTACGGTCATGTTTTGCTCCCTCCCTAATGTTTTATTGAACAAGTTGTTTACTTGATCTTTTATGACAAAGGGATTCACCATTTTAAAGAAAATTGCCTATATTATTTCTTTTTCTTTAAGAAGATTAATTAAAGTATAATTTCTTTCATTAATTTCATAAATTAAAAGCTTGTCTAGCTGAAAAAAACTAGGTATGCTTAATTTACATAAAATTTTTCTTTAAAAAGGAAGTTGTTCGTGAAATTTTGGAGAAAAATGTCCTTAAAGATAAAAATATTTATTTTCACTTTAATAGGTGGAGTTATTACCCTGCTTGTGGCCGTGTCTATTTTTTATTTATCGCTTCATAAAACAGTCGAAGAACAAATTGCAGCCCAGGCTATGGACATTGCTCAATTGGCTGCGGCTAATTTTCAAGCGAGGGAAGCATATTTAGAAAGGGAATATTATAAATTACAGCCCATTGCTGACATCTACCGGAGCACTACGAAAGCCTCCTCGATTGTTTATTTGAATATGAATGGCCTGCGCTTATCACACTCAGATCCAAGACTTTTGGGGAAACATATAACTGGTAATGATGAGGCAGAGGTATTGGCAGGGAAGGTTTATACATCCCAGGCAGAGGGGGTATCGGGACCTTCAATTAGAGCCTTTGTCCCGGTGTATGATTTTAATGATCACCAAATAGGAGCAGTGGGAGTGGCCTTTTATCAGCCGGACATCCAAACGACTATGGAAAAAGTCTTTAGTATATTTTATATCGTGATACCAATTGTTTTTTTGCTGATGGTGATATTATCATATGCTTTATCCGAAAGTATAAAACGCTCAATGTTTGGCCTGGAACCCCGGGTCATAGCATCCTTATTAATGGAAAGAGAGACAATGCTGCAGTCCGTTAAAGAAGGTATTATAGCTATCGACAGGAATGAAAAAGTAACCGTAATAAATCATGAAGCCAAGCGACTATTGAATATTGACACAGAAGTAAGCGGTAATTCCATATATGAGTTGATACCAGATTCAAGATTACCTTTAATTATGAAAAATAGAACTGCTGAATACGACCAAGCGATGATGTTTGACAAAACGGTAGTTTTAACCAACCGTATTCCGTTGATATTTAAGAATAAAGTAATCGGCGCCATAGCAACCTTCCGTGATCTTACAGAGCTAAATCAATTAGCCGAGGAATTAACTGGTGTAAAGAAAATTGTCAATACATTAAGGGCAAAGACCCATGAGTTTATGAATAACATGCATGTGGTATCGGGATTAATACAGTTGGAATTTTACGAGGAGGCCCAGCGGTATATACTCAACTTGACTAATCAGGAACAATCGAAAATCAGTTTTATCCTAAATAGTATTCATAACCCTGCCGCTGCAGGAATTTTACTTGGTAAGACCAGTGAAGCCCATGAAATGAATATAGACATGGTGGTAAATGAGGGAAGTGTGCTGCACTTTCTCCCCCAGCATTTTGGTGAAAACTCCTTTGCCGTGGTATTGGGCAATTTAATTGAAAACGCTTTTCAGGCAGTTGCAAATTTATCAGTAAATAGAAGGTGTGCAGAAGTCCTTATCTTTCAGGATAAGGAAAGTATAACCATTAGGGTTGAAGATGCAGGATTGGGAATTGATAAAAGCATTGCAGACAGGATTTTTGAACAGGGATTCACTACGAAAGAAACTGGGAACGGGTTTGGACTAAATAACGTATATCATAGAGTTAACCTGGCTCAAGGAACAGTGGATTTTCAAAGCAGTGAAAAAGGAACCATTTTTACTGTGGTTATACCAAATGTAGTTAACTAAATTGGGGGAAAAACAATGTCTCAAAAACCCATCAAAGTATTTATTGTAGAAGATGATCCGATGGTAGCGGATATAAACAAAAGAATGGTGGAAAAGGTGAAACCCTTTAAAGTTGTTGGCTTAGCCTCAAACGAGCAAGAAGGGCTAGCAAAAATTGGAGAAACAAAACCTGATTTAGTTTTACTGGATGTCTATCTAACCAAGGGAAACGGGCTTAGTCTTTTACAGTTCTTAAGACAAAAGGAAATCCCCTGTGACGTAATACTCATAACGGCGGCAAAGGACACGGAAACCATTTATAAAACGCTCAGGTATGGTGCAATTGACTATATTATTAAGCCATTTAACCTTGAACGTTTGGAGATAGCTTTAAAGAATTTCCTCAAGTTAAGGACGATCATGGATAAAAAAGATGAGCTCAGTCAGGCAGAGCTTGATTTATTTAACAATAACCCAGGTGTTTCTGAAAAACAGGAAAAGAACTTGCCCAAAGGGGTGCATTTGCTGACCCTTAACCATATTGTCAATTTTTTGCTGAAGGAAAAAAAGCCATTGACTTGCCAAGAAATAGCTGATAGTCTGTCTATGTCAAAAATAACCGTTTGGCGTTACCTGGAATTTTTAGCCGAGTCCAATAAAGTTTCGGTGGATTTAGACTACGGCACGGTGGGTAGGCCTAGTAAAAAGTACTACGTTTCGTTGTGAGTAAAGAGTAATTAAGGATAGGGGAGCCTTTTTTAGCAGAAAATAATAGTATGATTAGTTCATGTCTAATTAACAAAGGAGTGTTCATGCATGATCACACATGTGGTATGTTTCAAATTTAAAGATCCTGCCAATGCCCAGGTTGCTAAGGAAAAATTATTGGCCTTAAAAGGCAAAATTTCCGAGTTACGTCACCTGGAAGTAGGTATTGATGTAATTCGATCCGAAAGATCCTATGATCTAGCTTTGGTGGCAAAATTTGATAGCTTAGATGATTTAAATGCCTATCAGGTACATCCTGACCACGTGGAAGTAGGCAAATACATACAAACAGTTAGGGAATCGGCAGTTGCAGTTGATTTTGAATCCTAATAAAAGGAGCAGTAACCTCTTGGAGGTTACTGCTCCTTTCTAAATTTTGCAAAGGCTAGATAAGAATAGACCATTGTAAGGACCATGGGCAAGAAGATACCAAGCATAAATATGACAAAACCCAGGGTTCCTGACAAGAAAACGGAAAGAAGAGATACACAACCACCGATTACCATAAGCTTGCCACCGAAGCGGTGTGTCTGATTCCAAACATCTTCATTTGCTAAGGTCCAGGGGAGGCGAAAGCCGACCAAATAGTTATATTTTATTTTACCCATATAATTACCCATCACGATGATCAATAATGAAACTGCCCCTTTGATGATAAACTCAACATTAAGATGATAGCCCAGTGCGGATAAAATCGGTAGAGCAGATACCACCATTATGACACCAACCGTAGCCAATCGCATTTTCTCATAGCTAGGTGCAAATTTACGATAGTTTTGTTTTTTAGGATCGATTTTTGGCAGAAAAGTCATGAATAAGTAGATACCCAATGGAAGCAGCGGCATAATTAACGCAGCCACGGATTTATGGGAATAACCATCCACCTCCCCGCGAATGTTCCAATGGGTTGGCACTTGTTCCGGTAAGGCTGGGTAGAAAGAGGCACACACCGCCCAATAGGCCAACAGAATAATGATGGTAAGCCAGCTAAAGTTAACGCTGCGTTTTGTTTCCATTACCTTTCACCCTCTTTTTTAATAAAATCTGCAAACCAGCCCATGACATCCTCTAAGACCGAGGTGTTTAAAGAATAGTAAATGAACTGACCCCTACGTTCATCCAATACCAGATCGGCGTTTTTTAGAATGTTTAAATGATGAGAAATGCTGGGCTTTGAGATATTAAACTGCTCTGCTATCTCCCCGGCAGTGAGATCATTTTTGCGCAGCATTTTTAATATTTCCCTTCTGGTAGGGTCTGATAAAGCTTGAAAAGTGCGATTAATACCAGCCATATAAACCACCTTTAGATATTTAGAAAGTTATCTAATTACCTATAATACTAACTTTAGTATGAGTTAGAGTCAACAATAAATTCCTTGGAAAATGAATACAGCACCCGTTGCCGAGGAATATGCCCCCTGCAGTCGAAATAACAGAACAAAAAATAAAGGAGTGTCGCTCCTCGTTGCGACACCCCTTGTAAATAGTTCATTCGCTCGTTAACCGCTGCAATTCCTCGGTTAAACGTTTAAATTCCTGTACGTTTTTTTGATCCAAGGATTGGTCAATTTTTAATAACAGCGTTTTTCTTTTCGCTTCCTTTCGATTGACATTTCTTACTGCCTCAACCAACATTTTATGGGCAATGGAAGCGGGGCTGGGTAATGCTTTAACTTGCTTCTTATGACTTTGGAAGCAAAGGTTACAGTTAGGTGGAGTTGCAAAGGATAACCACATAAAAAGCCTGGCGGGAGGATTATTTTTTAACTGATAAATAACCTCATCAACGGAACCATAGGTGATATTATTAAGACGGAAGTCCAAGGGGAAGGTATTGGTATATACCGCAGAAACTAGCAGAACATCTTTTTTGTTGGATAGCCTATTAGAAAACTCAATTCTAGACAGGAGACTCTTATTATCCTTGACAAATTCAAGAATTCGGGCTGCTTCAGGCTTTTTTAACCGATTGGTACGCAGAAACCAGACGATCAATTCCCTTTTTTCGGCCAGATTATTGGCTAGCATGGCGGTCCCCCCTTATTAAATTTTCTGACTTAAAAAATAAATATTTGACTTTGGGGCCAATAAATCCTGCTATTGTGGCGGAGGAAAAATGTGTTTTTTATGCCCAAGGGGTTGCTCTTTGTACATCATATTTATGTAATCTTAAATATAACACTATTTGCATTTTGGCAATTTTAACAATATAACCTTAGTAGGGAGGGTATTATGGATAAAGCGATTCCTTTCGTTATACCGGATTTTATGGCGGGTTGGACCGTAGAAAGGGTATTAAGGCAATCAATGGGGATTTCCCGTACCCTGCTGCGTTCTGCCAAGAGCAATGGTGATATTTTATTAGACAACCTACCCGTAAAGACCAATGTTGCGGTAAAGCCGGGTCAGCTACTAGAGCTGCGCTTGAGACAAAAAGAAACGAAAGTACTACCGGAGAAAATTGAATTAGATATTCTTTTTGAAGATACTCATTTGTTAGCGCTCAACAAACCACCCGGTATGCTGGTCCATCCCTTAACCACGGAACCCATGGGAACCCTAGCCAATGGAGTGATCTACCACTGGCAGCAACAGGGTATCACAGACCTGTTTAGACCGGTTCATCGTTTGGATCGGGACACATCCGGGATTGTTCTCGTAGCCAAGAATTCCTATGTTTCGCAACAATTGCAACTTCAGATGAAGCAAGGAAAATTTGTTCGTCGTTACCTGGCTTTAGTGGCTGGGGAAGTAGATCCCAGGCAAGGGGTTATTGATGCACCGATTGATCTGGCTGAGGGCAGTTTTATAAAAAGAATTGTTTCCCCCGGCGGAAAGTACGCCGTTAGCCATTACAGGGTTCTTCGCTATCTCAATAAAGAAAGTCTAGTTTGGGTAGAACTGGAGACCGGACGAACACACCAGGTAAGGATACACCTAGCCCATTTAGGTTACCCCTTGCTGGGAGATTACCTTTATGGCGGGGATACCACAAAAATAAAACGCCAGGCCTTGCATTGCGCATACCTGGCATTTATCCATCCTGTAAAAGGAAATCCAACTAAAATCACTTGTCCGATACCAACGGATTTTAAGCTGCTATTAGGAATGAAATAGCAGTCAGTCTTTACCTAAAGGGCCTTGGGTCATGGCCCAAGACCTAAGGCCGACTGTAGTCAAGTAGGCGATCGGTAGTTAGTTGTTTAAGGAAGCCTTCGTTGGAGATTCTTTAACGGTGGAAATCCGAAAGGCCGTTACAAGATTTAATAATGCAATGGCCGCTGCAGCAAGGAAAACATACTCGTAGCCGAACTTCATCCACAGTATACCGCCAAAAAAAGGGATGGTCATGGAAACCAAGTGGTCTATGGATAACCCCATGGACAAAGTGGGTGTTAAGTCCGCGGGGGTGTCAACGATTTTGTTTAGATAGGTGGCCCGGGCCATGTTGCAGGCCATGAGAAGTTGGTCACCTATATAACAAAAGAATACTAACCAGATAGCATAATGACCCAACCCAAGATGTACAGCAAACCCATAACCAATACACAACACGATCAATAGAACGGATTCTGAAGCAATTATAAACCTTTCACCAAAGGTGTCGATGGCCTTTCCCAGAAGTGCCCTAAAAGGAATGCCCGCCACGGTACCAACAAGGCCAAGCATAGCAAAGGTTGTTACCGGTTGCTGAAATATTTTGATTAGTACCCAGGGAGCAAAGGTTAAAAAGACTTGCTTCCTGGCTCCATAAAGGATGTTTAAAAAGTAAAACAAAAAATATTTTCTCTTAAAAACCAGTTTCTCCCTTTTGATGCTGCTTTTGCGAGGCTCCATCAGAAGCAGGCAAACAGAGGCAGCAATTACACTGAAGCCAGCCAGTGCAAAGATGGCAGTATAACTAAGGGCAAAATAACGTATACCCAGATAAACCACTAAAAACCCAATTAGGGATGCAGCGGTTTTAATGGCTCCCAACTTCCCTAGGGCTTTTCCCTCTTCACCTGGTTTGGCCAGGGACACACCAATACTTGATTCCACCGGCATGTACAGGTGGGCCCCAACACTCCAAATGATCATCCAGAGCACGGCCCAGCTAAAACTGGGTGAAACAAACCCAAGGCCCAATAACCCCGCTGCCAAAATAAGGTTGGCTACCAGGGCGATGCGCACATCTGGGAGAAAGATTAGAAGTCCTGTAGTAAAAACAACAAGGAAACCAGGTAATTCCCTGGGAAACTCCAGTCCCCCCCTGGCTACTTCACCAATATGAAAAACATCATTTAAATAGTTATTAAATGATGGGTCATACAGCCCCGAATAAAGACCAAGAAAAGCACCAGCCAAAATAAAAAGAAAAAAGTCCCGTTTCCGACGGGCCTCGTGTTTGTCCATAATTTAAACCTCACTTTAATAGACGGCTCATGGCCAAAATGAAGTGGCCCTTTACTACAGCCATCTTTAGGCTGACGGCTGATGACCACTCTTTTATTCTAAACATCTATGTCTAAAAAGGCAATAAAAAAAGGCCTCTTAAGCCTGTTGTAAGGTTTGGATTGCTTTGTACAAATCCTGGTTTAACCGAGTAAACCAATCCCTTAATTCAATTTGTTTTTGAAATCGAGCTTCGTTTTGCTCAATCATCTGGGTCAAGGCCTTTATTGCTTTTTCCTTTTCAGACATAGAATTAATTCCTCCTTTCTTTTCTTGATTTATTGTACCATACAAAAATTAAATTCCTATTAAGTTTATATTAATTTTGTATATTAAGTTTAAAAAATATGGGTAATTGTGTCAAGGAGAAAAAAAGTCATCCAACAGCTAATCAGAGTGCTATAATAGTAGCAGGTAAGTGTTTATTTTTAAGGAGGTCTTTGGTTTGGATAGAGAACTTGCTCTGGAAATTGTGAGGGTAACAGAAGTGGCAGCTTTGGCCTCTGCCCGTTGGATGGGGAGGGGTAAAAAGAATGAGGCAGATCAGGCGGCCACCAGTGCCATGCGGGCAATGTTTGACTCAGTTAATATAGAAGGTACCGTTGTAATAGGCGAAGGTGAACTGGACGAAGCACCCATGCTGTATATTGGCGAAAAGGTTGGCAGCGGGCATGGTCCGGAAGTGGATGTGGCAGTTGATCCCCTTGAGGGAACCAATATTGTGGCCAAGGGATTAAACAATGCTTTGGCGGTTGTGGCAATTTCAGACAGAGGAAACCTGCTTCATGCACCAGATATGTATATGGAAAAGATTGCCGTAGGCCCTAAGGCCGCGGGTCTGATTCATATTGATGATCCAATACCCAGGACCTTGGAAATTGTGGCCCGGGCTAATCGGAAGAGGATTCAAGATTGTACGGTTATGATTCTGGAAAGAGAAAGACATGCCCAAATCATCGAAGCTGTTCGCCGTACGGGTGCCAGGGTAAGATTATTTAGTGACGGTGACGTAGGAGCAGCCATAGCCACCTGCTTTGAAGATACAGGTATTGATATTTATATCGGCACCGGTGGTGCACCAGAAGGGGTTATCTCAGCCGCTGCCATTAAAGCCTTGGGTGGTGAAATGCAAGGACGTTTGGTACCTGATAATCAGGAAGAGTATGACCGTTGTGTAAAAATGGGCCTAAAGAACCCCAAACAGATTCTTTTAATGGATGACATGGTACGGGGTGAAGATGCAATCTTTGCTGCCACTGGTGTTACCGATGGGGAACTGCTGCGTGGGGTTCGCTTTGTCGGCAATGACCGTGCAGAGACCCACTCCCTCGTCATGAGGGCCCACACCAAGACAGTTCGTTGGGTTAAAGCCCTACATTGTATTCCCAATAAGCCTCATTTGGTAATGGAGTAGTTTAATTGTCAGCCATTAGCCAGTTGTCAAAGGTAAACGTTATAAGCTAAAGGCTAAAGACCAAAAACTAAAAGCTAAAAAGTCCGCCCCAATAGATGAGGCGGACTTTTTGTTTATTATTTTTCGTTACATAATGCGCAGGGATGACGTCTTTAAAAGTGAGTACTCAAAATGTGGTTTGAAATGAGGTAGAAGCATGACTCCGGCAACGCAAAATCGCCATCCAGATGGCGACTTACCTTTTGAAGAGCTGTATGATCGTTATTTTGAACAAGTAAACAGATATCTACGATACCGAGTTGATACTACTTGGGATGCGGATGATTTAACAACTACGGTTTTTATGAAGGCGTTAGAAAATTTTAGCAAGTACCGGGCTGAAGGACCTTTTTCTGCATGGTTATTTCGTATTGCCCACAATGTTTATGTGGATTACATACGAGGTCGACGAGAATATGTAACCAACGATGGTTTTCTAGAATCCGCTGTGGGGTCAGATGATGGGCCTGAACAGGCGGTACTGCAGGGGGAAGAAATTATCCGGCTTCGTAAACTACTGATTGAGTTGGCCCCTGATTATCGTGATGTTGTGGCATTGCGTTATGCTGCGGAACTCAGATTTGCACAAATAGCCGAAGTCCTTGGGAAATCCGAATCAGCCGTTAGGATGCTGCATCACAGGGCTCTCAAACAGTTAAGGCAAAGGTATGTCTGTGAAGGGGGGAATGCCAGATGACAGAGGAAAGATATGATAACCTGGAAAATAAAGTTCTTCCCATTGATAACTTTTTAAAGGCGAAAGAAGACGCAAACGAAATATCTCAATTGTTAATCCATATGAGACAAGTAAGGCAAGCTGTGCCGGTTAACCGTCGGCTACAGGTTGAACTTCGGAAAAAACTCCTGGAAAGACAAAGGGAACTAATGAACCAGGGCCCGGCGGGCAACTCGCTGCCAGAAGTCAGCAAAGCTAAAAACCATTTGATGTATCGTTGGCGTCCCAGGTTACCGGTAATAGTAGGCGCATTAGCAGTTATAATGGTTGTTTTTTTCCTAGGGTATGGTCAATTTGCTAAGGGACAGGATCATCTGGCAGTGGTCGGGACTCCCCAGGAACTCACCCGTTTTTGGACGGAAGATGTCCCACTGCAACCTGCCATTAGTCCCGATGGCTCTAAAATAGTCGTGGTAAGGGGCGGCGGTTTGGTTCTTCTTTCTAATACTGGGACCCAACTGGCCTCTCTGGAGCCTCCGGCAGGAGCAACCTTCCGATCACCTGCCTGGTCACCCAATGGAAATCAGGTATCCTTTGTCCTGAGTCATCAGGGCAGTGAAGAAATCAAACAGATTGCAGCGGAGGAGTTAACAGCCTCAGGCAAAATAAATAGGGCTAATTCGGAACCTCAAACCCTGGGCCAAAGAACAATGGCGTCCCAGGACAGTATAGCATTAAATGAAACAAAGGCCGATGATCAGCAAAAGGATATTCATTACTCAAACCTGGTCTATTCCCCGGATGGCCAAAACTTAGCCTATGTTGTCAATAAGCTTGGGGAACCAACTGAGATTTGGGTTCGGTCCAGCGATGGTCAAGAGAAAAAGATTACCAATGGGGATGCACCTACCTGGTCACCAAATGGCAAATTTTTAGTTGTCCAACGTCCCGGCAGGGCTAAGATATATGATCTTTGGCTGGTAAATGTGGCAAGTGGAGATGCAGAAATCCTGGGTCCCGGGGAAAACCCAGTTTGGGGTAAATCTGGTTATCTGGCCTTTTGCACAGAAGCCATTCAGGAAAGGGTGCTAACTTTCCAGCCTAATGGGGAACCCCAATATAAAGTTCGTCAGCAAATGGCTGAGATGCGCTCAACCTATTTGGGTAAAGATGGCTCCCATATGCTTAAGAAATTAACAGCAGGAGAAGGTTGGTTGACCAACAGTCATTTATTGGTGGCACCGGAAAATCGAATTTCTGGTATTGAAATTAACTGGTTGCGCCAGCAGGAAATGAGCGGTTCCTTTGAACCAAAGACTCTGGTTTTAAATGAAATCTTTAAATGTGAGGGCCAGGTTTTTGGGCCAGAGGACCAATGGTTGCTCTTCGCCCGCCGAGATGGCGATACAGTTGCTCTGCTAAAACTTAATGTTGAGAAAAAGTAGGAGAAAGAGAGGAACGAAGGTATGAAGAACCTACCTAAGGGGCGAGGGACAATCCACAAGATCTCCTATCTCTTTGTGATAGTTAATCTTTTGACTTTTCTGCTTCTGCCCAATTTAGCCTTGGCCAGTGAAGTGGGGCCCTTTCGTTTGGCCGCACAGCCTGGCTTAAGCGGTATCTATAAAAATGGCTTTGCCACAGGTATTACGATCAGTGTTGCCAACCAAGGTCAAGGATGCCAAGGTTTGCTGGTCATTGAGCCAGATAAAAATTCCCCGGGAGCGAGGGATTTGTCACTAAGGTATCATAAGACAATTGATATTCCCGCCAAGGGCTTGGTAAAGACCACACTGATGATTCCCAGTGAATTTATGAATAGGGGAGCAGTGGCTGTCCTTCTGGTTGATGAAAAGGTTGTGGCTGCTACACCTATCCAAGGTACGGTAGTTAACGGTGGTTTTCTAGCCTTAACCCTGGGGGAAAAACCTTTGCGGGGCGGTTTAGCTACTTGGTTGGATCAAACCTTTGGCGGGCAAACTGCCATCAAGTATATGAAGCCGGCATATTTACCCAATGATGCCATGGAACTCCTGCAAGCAGACATCATCATTGTGGACGATGTTGCAGTTAAGGAACTGACGGAAAAACAATTAACAACCTTGAAGGATTGGGTATCCCTGGGTGGCATACTGCTGATTTCTGACGGAGCAGGTACGTATGCCGGAGAAATATTGGCTGATATATCCCCTGTCAGGGCTGAAAAACAAGCAGTAGTAACTTCTGACCTAGGTGGCTTACAGGTTGTCAATGGAAACATGACCGTAACCACCGGCAAGCTAATGAATGGTGAAGTTCTGGCCCAGGTAAAGGACACCATCCTGGTTGCGTCCAGGGACCTTGGGAAAGGCCGTATTATCTACAGTGCCATTCCCCTGGAAAATCTAACCTCGGAATCCGCCCGGGTGTGGCCTTTGATTTTTAATATGGCGGATGGTTCGAATCGGGTAGATGTAAAGGTGCAGATGGCACGGGAAAAAAGAAACATGGGTAATGATATGTTGGTTCATGCTTCAACCTATCTGCCCCAGATTAAAACCCCGCCTGTACCCCAAGTGGCCTTGGCCTGGGGAGTATATGTTATTATCATCGGACCAGTACTTTATCTTATTTTGAAACGCCGTGATCGACGGGACTGGATGTGGTGGATCATACCCATCTGTGCCCTGGTCACAACCAGTGTGGTATATTTCATGTCGCCAGCCCAGAGAATCAATGCCCCCATTAGTCAAACTTTGTCACTGGTTGAAATATTAGATAACCAAAGGGCAGAAATAAATGCCACAGCATCCTTTGTTAGTCCCTTTGGGGGGGATTTGAAAGTAGAAGGAAACAAGGAAGCTGTCATACTGCCTACCAATTTCTATGGTAATTCCCAAAAGTCACCTTCCATTGGCTACCATATGCAGGCGGCCCCGGTAATCACCTTTCCGGGTGTAGAATATTGGTCCATGCGTCAAGCTAAGGCCACTGCCTTTAAAAAAGACATGGGAAGCATTGAAGGCAACCTAACCTTAGAGAATGGCTATATTACAGGGAAGATTGAAAATAAGACCGGGCTGGATCTAAGGGATTGCAGAATTATCTTAGGAGGACGCTCCCTAACCTTGGAAAGCATTCCAGCCGGTGGTTTCGTTACAGTAAAACAATCTTTGAGCAAATGGCCCAATAGCTTGGGGCCCAATGAATTTAGAGATTTGCTGGTGGCTCCTAGCAAACCAGGCCAAGAAGATAATTTTATCAGGGAAAGACAGATGGTAGATGCCATTCCAGGCTTCTCAACGGCCGGAAGCAATAATCAACCCGTGTTTTACGGTTGGAGTGAGGAATCTCTGGGGATGTTTAAAATTGTAACCGAGAAGGAAAATGCCAAGGATTATCACCTGACATTGGTCACCCAGCAATTAAAATTAAATATCTCCGAGGAAGGAAATATTCAACTGCCGGCGGGTATGTATAGACCTAAAATGATTGAGAGCAGAGGCGCCTATAACGAAACCCCACTGGGCTTTACCCTCTATGAAGGAAAAATTGTCCTGGGAATCGACTTAGTTTGGCCTTTAAATGAGCAGAAACTACAGGTGCTGGAAATAGTCTGGCCGGAACAAACCAATAAAAACTTAGTTACCAAAATATATGATCAACAGAATAATCAATGGGTCGATGTACCATCCCAGGGGCTGAGGCTAACAGCGGATCAAGTTGCCCATTATACTGCTTCTGGTCAAGTACGTGTGCAGGTAGAAAAAATATCTGGCCTAGGGCAGCCGGACCGTGTGGAGCTGCCTGCAATTTCGGTAAAAGGAGGGGAGTCTCGATGAATGCAGTGGAAATAAAGGGTCTCACCAAAGCTTATGGCAATAATTATGCACTGCGGGACTTCTCCCTAAATATACCAAGGAGTCAGGTCTGCGGCTTAATTGGACCCAACGGTGCAGGAAAAACCACAGCGATGTCTATCCTAGCCACACTGCTGGCACCGGATGCGGGCTCTGCCGCTGTAAACGGTCATGATGTCATGAGTGAGCAAGCCAAGGTACGTCGATTAATTGGTTATATGCCAGATTTCTTTGGCGTGTATGATAATCTAAAAACAACAGAGTACCTGGAATTTTATGCCGCAGCCTACCGCATTCCCGTATCGGAACGGGCCAGGTTAATCAGTGACCTGTTGGAACTGGTTAACCTTACTGAAAAGTCCCATAGCTATGTTGATTCATTATCCCGGGGCATGAAACAAAGACTGGCCCTGTCACGCTGCCTGGTGCATAATCCAGAGGTATTAATCCTGGATGAACCTGCTTCCGGCCTAGATCCAAGGGCTAGGGCGGAAATGAAAGAAATTATTCGCCACTTAAAGCGAATGAACAAAACCATTCTCATCAGCTCCCATATTCTCCCTGAGTTGGCAGAGATGTGTGACAGTATTGCTATACTGGAACAGGGTAAACTGGTGACCTACGGTCCGGTGGAAGAGGTTACCGCCGCCCGCCAGGGGGCAAAAATACTAAAGGTGGACGTGGCTGATAGACTCAATGAATTGCTAGAGTTTATGATCAGCAGGCCTGAGGTAGTTAGTGTTGATGGTGAAGCTGGTTGGGCTAGAGTTACCTTTCAGGGTAATAAGGCTGCCCAAGGACAGCTTTTGAGAGAAATCATGGAACAGGGCTGGCATGTCTATGAATATGCCGAGGTAAAGGGAAACCTAGAAGATGCCTTTATGGCCATGACCGGGGAGGGTGAATAAAATGAGAGAATTAAACCCGGTGCTATTAAAAGAACTGCGTCAACGCTTCCGCACCTATCGATCACCACTGGTGGTTGTACTTTACCTATTGGTACTAGGTGGTTTTTCCTTGAGCATTATTTATTTACAATGGAGAAACAACCCCTATTTCCAGCCAGGCAGCAGTAAAGAAATTTTTACAATCATCAGCATGGCTCAACTTGGTCTTTTGGCCTTTGTGGTCCCTGGTTTAACTGCCGGGGTCATCAGCGGGGAAAGGGAACGGCAGACCTTAAACGTACTTTTAACAACGGAATTAAGCCCCCTAGGTATTGTTGTCAGCAAGTTAATATCAGCCTGTTCCTTTACGGCACTGCTGTTAATATCAACCTTGCCTCTCTACAGCCTCGTGTTTATGTTCGGTGGCTTAGCACCGATACAGATCATGGGTGTGCTTAGTTTCTTTTTGGTGGCTATGTTTTTGTTTGCGGCCATTGGCGTGGCTTGCTCAACCTATTTTAAAAGAACCGGCATAAGCACCATTACCACCTATGGTATTGTCTTTTTCCTGGTGGCAGGAACAGGTTTTTTAGCAGCCTTTATCCAGGAACTGTATCAACAACAAGCCCGAATGGCCATGATTCAACTGGAGCAGACCCCTTTGGTTGTTATGCTGCTGCAAGATACCAACCCTGTGATCGTCATGCTAAGAATATTAGGCGAAGGTGCTACCATCGGTCCTGGACGAGAAATGTGGCTGCCCTACTGGGGAACCTTTGCCCTGACCTACCTCGTTTTGGGTCTCGTTTTAATCCTGTGGAGTGGCTGGAAGTTAAATCCCATCAACCAGTATCGAAAACTATTTCGCAAATAAAAAACAGCCACTGGAAGTGTTTTAGAACCTTCCAGTGGCTGTCCCATTTATAAGATATCTTGATATTTTTGCCGCCCATACGAATCTTAACCTGGCATTAGTAGAACGGAGGCTAAGCAAATAGCTAACGCACGTCCCATGGTCCAGCGGCTAGAACTTCAGTGCCTTGCCATTCAAATAATCACATTTCTTGCCCTGCCAGGTATCCTTTTCCGCCAGGGTATGTTCGATGGCTTGTTTAATCTTCCACCAACTGGTGCTCCAGTTGGAAAAAAGCTGATTATCCTGTGGTCCTTTACCTACCAGACGTTGAATCACTACCTCTGGGTCTAAATACTCCAGAAAGGTCACAACCCGGGTGATATATTCCTCCAGGGGGATGATTTTAAATTCCCCTCTTTCATATATGCTGGCCAGAGCCGTTCCCTTTACCACATAGAGTGAGTGTAGTTTTACATAATGGATGCCAAGGGCAGTAAGAATTTTGGCATTTTCAATGACGTCCAAAGGATTATCCCAGGGCAGGTTGAGAATGATATGTACACAGATTTCAAAGTTTCTCTGCTTTATTCGCTGTACCGCATCAATAAATTCTGCCAGGGTATGGCCCCTGTTGACCTTAGTAAGGGTGTGATAATTCACGGTTTGCAGGCCCAATTCAATATTTATGTCTAATCCCCGCTGAAGTTTAATTTCTTGTAAAAAATCCAAATAAGAGTCATTAATACAATCAGGGCGAGTGGAAATGGATATGCCTACGATATCTTCTTCAGCCGCCGCTGCCAGTATGTTTTCCTTAAACTGTGGCAGGGGCAGATAGGTGTTGGTGAAGGCCTGAAAATATACAATAAACTTTTTAGCATTAAAACGGCGAATGAAAAAGTCTTTGTTTTCCTGGATTTGCTGTGTAATACTCAGGGTGTTGGGCAGACATTCAAAGCCTGCACCCTCCTCATCACAGAAGATACAACCACCGCGACCCACAATGCCATCACGGTTTGGGCAAGAACCAGGCAGATTAACGGGTAATTTGTATACCTTTTGGCCAAATTTTTTAACCAAGTGGTCTGAATATTGACGATAGCGAGTGGATTTTTCGATCATTTTATTTACCTCGAATAATAGAGTAGCCTTTAGTAATAGGGTCAGGCGTGACCCATTGCCAAAAATAAGTCAATAAGTCAAGCCTGACCCCCAAACCTTGTCTCTGTCAGTTAGTATATCACGGTAACTTCGGCAACAACAACTTTTTAAAGACAAAGGAGGACGGTTTTCTGTCACAGACAGAAAACCGTCCTCCTTTGCTCAGCCTATTTTAACATATGAAAAACCTGCTCAACATCCTTATCACCACGACCGGAGATGTTAACGATAATAATTTGGTCTTGTTTGAGGGTAGGAGCCATTTTGATTGCCTGGGCCACTGCGTGGGCACTTTCCAGGGCCGGTATAATCCCTTCGGCTTTTGATAATACCTGAAAGGCAGCCAGGGCCTCATCGTCACTAATGGCCACATATTCAGCCCTGCCGGAGGCTTTTAAATAACTGTGTTCGGGTCCTACACCAGGGTAATCTAATCCCGCAGATATTGAATGGGTCATTAAAGGTTCCCCATTTTCATCCTGCATGACGTAGCATTTAAAGCCATGTAAAATCCCTGGTTTACCTGCACATAATGGTGCGGCATGTTGGCCTGTGGCCAAACCTTTACCGCCGGGCTCAACGCCAACCATATGAACTTCTTTATCCTCCACGAAGGGATAGAATAAACCGATGGCATTGCTGCCGCCACCTACGCAGGCCATAAGATAGTCTGGTAAACGCCCTTCACTTTTTAGTATTTGGGCTTTGGCTTCAATACCGATGATTGACTGAAAGTGTCTTACTATCAGAGGGTAAGGATGCGGGCCTACGGCGGAACCCAACATATAATAGGTATTATCCGAATTTGCCACTAGATCCTGTAAAGCCACATCCACTGCATCTTTAAGGGTTTTCGTGCCAGTGGTTACTTTAACGACCTTAGCACCAAGCAATTCCATGCGAAAAACATTGAGGGCTTGACGTTTGGTATCCTCTTCGCCCATATAAACGACACATTCCATATCAAACATGGCGCAGGCCGTAGCTGTGGCCACGCCGTGCTGGCCGGCTCCAGTTTCTGCAATAACTCTTTTTACACCCATTCTTTTGGCTAGTAAAACTTGACCGAGTACATTGTTAATCTTGTGTGAGCCAGTATGGTTAAGATCTTCTCTTTTGAGATAGATTTTAGCTCCACCCAATTTTTTCGTTAATCTTTCTGCAAAATAAAGGGGATTCGACCGTCCAACATATTGCTGATTATAATAATTAAGCTCAGAAATAAAATCAGGATCATCTTTATAGCGCAAGAAAGCCGCTTCCAGATCATCCAATACCTTTTTAAGTGAATCCGGGACATAGGCTCCGCCAAATTCACCATAAAGACCTGTTAAATTACTCATCTCGTCTCCTCCTCTAATTTAAAAACTATCCTCAGCTAGGCTAAAAATAAAACTGCTCTTATAGTATCATGGATATTCGATCGATACAACAATTATTTAACATTTAAAGAGGTTTATTGCACTTCCTCAAAAGTGATAATATAATACAATAAAAAATGGAGGTTGAAACGGCTTTGTTTTCCAAAACTTGTTCTTCCGTATTAGAAGCTATTGGCAATACACCTATGATAGAATTATCCCGAATTGCCGGGGAATTACCCGGCAAGATATATGCTAAAGCAGAGTTTATGAATCCCACTGGCAGTATGAAGGATCGTATAGCCCTAAGGATGATTGAAGATGCCGAAAGAGAGGGGAAAATTCAACCTGGCAGTATTATCGTTGAAGAAACCAGTGGCAATACCGGTATTGGTCTGGCAATGGTCTGTGCTATCAAGGGCTATAAATTTATTGCCGTTATGTCAGAGGGCAATAGCCCTGAACGCCGGCAGATATTACAAGCCATGGGGGCGAGGGTTGAACTGGTACCCCAGGTAGAAGGCGGCAAACCAGGCAAGGTAACAGGTGAGGATTTGGCCCTGGTGGAAAAAAGAGCGGAGGAATTAACGTCAGAACTAAGGGCTTTCTGGGCAAATCAGTTTCATAATCCTAGCAATTGCCAAGCCCATTATGATACCACTGCCCAAGAAATATGGGAGCAGATGGGTGGTAAAATTGATTATTTCTTAGACGTAGTAGGCACCTCTGGTACATTTACAGGCATAGCTAGTGCCCTAAAGGATAAGGACCCCAAAATTCAATGTTGGGCTGTGGAGCCTGCCTCTGCGTCGGTACTGGCTGGCAAGCCTGTAACGAATCCTCAACACGTACTCCAAGGCTCCAGCTATGCGAAGGTGCCAGCCCTTTGGAATGCCCACGTGTGTGATGGGTATATTTCAGTGACCGATGGCGAGGCTATTCGTGCAGCAAGGCGCTTAGCCACCGAGGAAGGACTTTTTTGTGGCTACACTGCCGGAGGCAATACTTCTGCAGCTATCAGGCTGGCAGGCTGGTGTGACCCAGGTGCCAGGATTGTTACGATCCTTTGTGACAGTGGGATGAAGTATCTAAGTACGGATTTGTATCAGGTAAGTGAATAGATAATTTTTTTCCTTCAGCCCCTGCTGAGTTGATCGAGGGCATTGAAAATCTTCCGGTTTTCTGAATAACTGTATAGAGCATTAAAAAAGCTGATCCTCATTCCACATAGTGGAAGGAAGAATCAGCTTTTTTATTGTTAGCTTGTACTTTTAAGATGACTTATTCGCTCCGAGGGTGACGCTATATCATACCCGTGTCTGTTTCAACTTACTATTTTTTGCTTCAATGAGTGTTTCAAATTGTTTTCTGTCATTTTTTTCGCCTGTAGTAACGGTTGCAGCTGTAATGATCCGCTCTTCGCTCAGAGCTGCTTTAAATAACTTTTTCAGTATCTTCAGTTGATCCAGTGGGACAATTTTACCATATTTCGAATATTTCGACATAATATATTGTAGAAAATGGGGAAACTTTGTATAATTTTTACATGTGTTTTTTGCTATAGTGACACATGTTTGTCACAAAATAGTTAGTAAAAGCATATATAGCTTAATTAATTAAATGACGAATAAGGGGGAGAAGTTTTTATGAAGTTGAGATTGGGGGCAAAGATTAGGGCAGGTTTCGCGATTGTCTTATTGCTAACTGCTATTGTTTCTGCCATAGCAGTTGTTCAGCTTAATGCTGTTAGTCGTGATTTCGATGAAGTACCGATTGTCTTAAAAAGATTGGTGATTGCCAAAAAGATCCAGTATAATACGGCCATGCAATCGGCTAACATAAGAGGATATTTTGCCTACTCTGATATGAAGTTTATGGATGAATGTCAGCGTTACGGTCAAGAAAATATTAAACTTGAGCAAGAACTGATTGACATGTCCAGAAGCGAAGTTAACCGTCAGGCAGCGGAGGAAATAAAAGGACTTAGTACAGCCTATAATGATATTATTGATAGTACGGCGGATTTATTTAAACAGGGGAAAATTAAAGAAGGCACCGAACAGGCGGTTACCAAGGGAGTACCCATAGCAAACCAATTATCAGAAAAGGCTAATAGTTATGCAGATAGAAGAGAGAAGGAACTGGTTGCTCTTGCGGAACAGGTGGGGCAAAATAGTATAAAAGTAGCAAGCATGGTTGGGACCATTGCCATCATTGCTTTTCTAGCAGGTATTTTAGTAAGCTTTTTTATCATACGGATGATTACAAAACCAATCAAAAGCCTTACAGATGGTTCAGAAGTTATGGCTAAGGGTGATCTTACATACCGGGTGCCGGAAACGAACCGTACGGATGAGATCGGAGACCTGACCAGGGCAATTAATGAAATGGCCAAAGCCAGGCACCAGGCTATGATTAAGATTCGGGATATCGCCCATACCCTGGCCGCCCACAGTGAACAACTAACCGCAGCCGGTGAAGAAGCCAGTGCTACCATTGAAGAAATATCCGGTACGACGCAAAATGTGGCGGCCGTATCGGAGCAAAGTACTGCCAGTGCAGACAGTGCCGCTGAAGGGTCAGAACAAGTCAGACTGGTGGCACAGGAAGGGAATGAGGCAGTAAAAAATGCTGTAGCAAAAATCGGACACATTGAGAAGGATACCAGGGATCTGGTAATAACCATTAAAGAACTGGGTGATCAATCTCAACATATCGGACAAGTTATTGAGGTTATTTCAGGAATAGCTGAACAGACCAATCTACTGGCGTTAAATGCTGCCATAGAGGCTGCTCGGGCAGGTGAGCAGGGGCGAGGTTTTGCTGTAGTGGCTGAAGAAGTTCGTAAGCTGGCGGAACAATCCGCCAATTCTACGATGCAAATTGCCAATACGATCAAAAAAATTCAAGAAGAAATAAATAAGGCTAATCGAAAGATGGATGAGAATGTTTCAGCAGTTGAGGAAGGGGTAATGATTGCTAATCAAGCAGGGGAGGCCTTAAACAAAATTATTGAGCAAATCGATATGAGTGTAGAAGCAATCAATCAGATTGCTATTGGTTCCAAGCAGGTTAGTGAAGGAACGCAGCAACTGGCAGGGGCATCTGAGCAAGTAAGCTCTACGATTCAGCAGCAAGCCGGTGCTTCTCAACAACTAGCTAAGATGGCAGAAGAACTTGAAGGCATGGTTAGGCAATTTAAAATTTAGTGGATGTCAGGCACACACTTAACGAATTGATTGAAAACGGAAAACCCTTTGTATAAGTTAACGGAGAGGCAATGAGTTGAAGCCTCTCCGTTAGGCATATAGAAATTCCCGGCTGCTAACCGGGAATTTTTTTTGCCATAACGGAAAGTATAAATCTAAGAAGTAGTCACATTGGGCTGCAAGTTCATAATAAAGCGATGTAAAATTAGGATGGTGAGGGAGAATATGTACTTTTTTCGTACCATAACAGTTAACCCTACAATTCCCGATAGAATTGTAAGGTTAAGAGAGTTATCCTATAACTTATGGTTTAGTTGGCATGCTGAGGTATTGGAGCTTTTCAGGAAGATTGATGAAGAAAAATGGCATGACCTAAACCACAATCCAGTGAAGTTCTTGTTGGAAGTTAAACAGGAAGATTTGGAAAAAATTTCAAAGGATCAAGATTTTCTAGCTTTATATGACAGAGTAATCGCTGATTTTGATGAATACATGAAAGGAGAATCTTGGTATAAGAAGAAGTATTCTGATTTGCTAAATAAGCCAGTGGCCTATTTTTCAGCAGAGTTTGGCCTGCATGAGTCTTTACCAATCTATTCCGGTGGCCTTGGAATTCTGGCCGGGGATCATTGTAAAGCTGCCAGTGATATTGGCTTGCCACTGGTTGGTGTAGGACTGTTGTACAAACATGGGTATTTTACCCAAAAAATAAATCGGGAAGGCTGGCAAGAAGCCCACTATCCCTATCAAAATTACCATCAGATGCCAGCTAAACCTGCCTTAGATAAAGAAGGAAAAGAAATTATTATTCCGGTACAGCTACCTGGAAGAATTGTCTACCTTAAAATATGGCAGATTGATGTAGGCCGTATTAAAATTTACCTGATGGATGCCGACATAACCATGAACCATGATGAGGATCGACAGTTAACAGCTCAACTTTACGGGGGAGATAAGAATACCCGGATAGCACAGGAAATGCTGCTGGGCATCGGTGGGGTTAAGGCCCTGAGACAGCTGGGCATTCATCCGGCGGCCTGGCATATCAATGAGGGGCATGCCGCCTTCTTATGTATAGAAAGATTGCGTGAACTGGTGGAGAGAGGAGTACCCTTTGCCACAGCAAAGGAGGTTGTACGAGCCAGCACCATCTTCACCACGCATACCCCGGTACCTGCTGGCCATGATGTTTTTGATTCTGACATGGTTAATCACTATTTAAACCAATATTATGGGCTGTTGGGCATCGATCATAGCGGTTTTATGTCCCTTGGTTGGGATGCTAAACGCAATAATTTTAACATGACGATTTTAGCTATGAATTTTGCATCTTATTGCAATGGTGTCAGTAAGTTGCATGGTGACGTGACGAGAAAAATGTTTCATTATCTTTATGAAAGCATACCCGAAGAAGAGGTGCCAATTTTTTCTATAACCAATGGTATTCATTCCGCCACTTGGCTTTCCCCTGAGCTAAAAACTTTGTTTAATGCCTACCTTGATCCAACATGGCATTATAACATTTGTGACCAGAGCCTATGGCGGGCCATTGATAACATTCCGGATCAAAAACTTTGGGATTTGCATATAGGCTTAAAGAAAAAGGCCATTCAGTTTGTGCGGGATATTCTAAGGTGCCAGAAATATCGAAACCAGGAAGCAGCCGAGAACATTGGTGAAGTGGATGATTATTTAAATCCAAATGCCTTTACCATTGGTTTTGCCAGACGTTTTGCCACTTATAAGAGGGCTACACTATTGTTTAGGGATAAAGAAAAACTTGCTAAGCTATTGAGTGATCCGGAACGTCCCGTACAAATTATTTTTGCCGGCAAGGCACATCCTGCTGACAGACCAGGACAAGAATTGATCAAAGAAATTTACCAGATGTCACAGCAAGAGCCATTTAAAGGGAAAATTGTATTTATAGAAAACTATGATATAAATGTAGCAAGGCACATGGTCCAAGGAGTAGATATGTGGTTAAATACTCCTCGCTGGCCGATGGAAGCCAGCGGTACCAGCGGCATGAAAGCAGCGATAAACGGAGTTGTTAATTGCAGTGTATTAGACGGCTGGTGGCCTGAGGCTTACAATGGGAAAAATGGCTATGCCATTGGTAAACAAACCGGTTACCGGACGGAGGAAGAACAAGATGGTGATGATGCTTATCACCTATATGCTTTATTAGAGGAAAAAATCATACCGACCTATTATAATTATAACGATCAAGACGATTGTCCTAAAGGCTGGATTAAGGTAATGAAAGAGTGCATTAAAACCATTGCACCACAATTTAGTACGGAAAGAATGGTTAAAGAGTATACGGAACGTTTTTATAATGAGGCTATCCGTAGGGGTGAAAAATTCTCAATCGGTAATTTTCAAACCGCAGTTGAAGTTCAAGATTTTAAACGCTATATAAAAGAAAACTGGCATCATGTAGCAGTTAAATCCGTTGATGCCGAAGGTATTTCGCGGCAACTTAAGGTCGGAGATGAGCTTGATCTTGCGGTTGATGCTTACCTTGGTCCAATAAAACCAGAGGATGTAGTAGTAGAAATAGTCCATGGCTGTGAAAATGGACGTTCTCTGGTAAATGTAAAAACAACACCCCTTAGGGTTCAAGCCCAAGGTACAGATGGGAATTACCATTATCAAGGTGGTTTTAAGCTAGACCAAGGCAGTTGTGGGTTTTCTGTAAGAATTCGACCAGAGCATCCCCTCTTTGCAACAAATTTTGAGCTTCCCTTGGCCAGTTGGACCAGGAATTTTTAACAAGCATGAAAGCCCGCCGTCACAACGGCGGGCTTTTAGCATACTAACCCTTGATTAGCTCCAGATTCGGATTATTACAGTGGGTCCTTCCTACTTTAGCCATTGGATACCACTGATCACCTATGAAAACCCGCACAATATCAGCAGTAAAATCATTGCCGCTGCCATGATAACTGCAGTTTTCTAAAAGAGAGGAACCAACCCCATAGATGTCTACCGGCACCTGAAGCTTTTCAAACTTCTTAATTTTTTCCACATTAAAACCGCCGGTAACGACAATTTTAACATCCTTACACCATGTTATAGCCAGGTCTCTGGCTGGGGCTGGTATGTTCCACCGGAGGTAAGCATGATCAATGGCCTTGCGCATATTCCATACCAGTCTGGGGTTGACACCAAGGTCAAGTTCTTCAGCACCTAAGGGTTCGACAGAAATATCCCTCATACTGCCAGAGGTATCGGACCTTACGGCAAATAGTTTATATTTTTTGGCTTCTTCAAGGTTTCCTTCGGAGTAATACTGCCAGTATTTTTCAAACATTTTTTCCATAACCAGCAAAGTATCGCCAACACAGTCATTATGAAAATCCACCAAGGCAATTCTCGGTACTTCTATTGGGATAATCCTGGAAAACTGAGCCATTGTTTCAGCAGTATCACCTAAAAAACAGGCAATGGCTGAGTGAGCGACGGTTCCCCCGCCTTTGCCGCCCCACCAATCCCCTTGATCATCCGTTGAAACAAAGGTGGAAGAATTTTTGTTATGCTTATGATTGTAGGCTTGTACAGCCAGTGAATAGGCATAGCCATGTAAAGCTTGAAGTTTATAGTGGGTAAACCTAGCAGGGAAGAATAATACATCTTTGCCTTGGGTAGCTTCCAGCACATTGTAAACATTGGTTGCCACCCGGGAGGCTTCTGTGAGAGCCCCTAAAATGGGAGTCTCTAATTTTGCAATATCCCGGTAACGTCCTCTTACCTTTAAAACAGGCTGTACATTTTGTGGATCACCAGCATAAAAGGCAAAGGTACCATCTTGGATTGCTTCAACCTCCAATTGTTCATAGGTATTTATGAACTGGTTGTTTTCATCAAAATAGCCAGTACAATCCTCAAGAATAGCCAAGGATTCATCTACACCTGCTATTAAACTAAAGGGTTTTCTACGGGTAAAAAATTGCATTTCAACCTTTAAATCACCCGTATTGACTAACTTTTCATTGATTTCTTTAATATCACTAATTCCTTGAAAGGTATAATTTTCTTTGGCTAGGGTTTCAAGTATATTAAAAATATTGATAAAATAAGCATCCGAATACCAACCAAGCTGCATTCTCTCGACGTCGATGGCAAATAATTTTTTGTCTAATCGCTTATTATTGAATAAGGTCATTTTGCATCATCACCTAGTTTGTAAGATTTTCTAACCTTTGTTATTTTAACACATGTTATGTAAGAAAATTTGCATAACATGAAATGCATGGGGTAAAGTTTATTTTACCAAGGTAATAGGGCAGTGGGATAAGTTAAGAATCCGATGGCTGACACTTCCTAGTACGATGCCCTGCAAATTTGTCAAGCCTCTGGAACCCAAAACAATATGACTGAAATTATTAAGTTTGGCGAATTCTGTTATTTTAGCTGCTGGGTCACCATTAATCAATTGTTTTTTAACCTCAAAACCAAGTTTGTTAAATTCCGCTACCTGTTCATTGATAATTTGCCAGCCGCGGTCAATCGCTTCTTGTTCGATTAAGGAAATATCTGTTGAATTATTAGAAAACCGATTGATTTCCCTGCGTATATTAACGGCGTGGATGACGGTAATATCCAAATCAGCTATTAGCTGTGTAAGGTTAGCCAGGTATGCCGCGGCTCGTTTAGCGTTAGCTGAACCATCAACGGCTAACAAATAGTTATACATGCATGATCCCCCTAGTAAGTTAAAGTTTTCATACTATTATAATATATCCGTTACTATTTTGCAGAAAATAGTGCCAATAGATGCCATAATGTGAGCTAAACAATTTTTTGCTTTTTGCAGCGGATAACTTAGTATATAATAAAT
This sequence comes from Desulfotomaculum sp. 1211_IL3151, assembly GCF_036763075.1. Lineage (NCBI taxonomy): Bacteria > Bacillati > Bacillota > Clostridia > Eubacteriales > Desulfotomaculaceae > Desulfotomaculum > Desulfotomaculum sp. 1211_IL3151. The sequence continues at coordinate 53,832 of NZ_JBAIYV010000042.1, forward strand.
TACCTGTGTTTTTAAATCTCATTCCTAGGATAAAGGAGTATAAATAAAACAATGAAGGTAATCATTGATGCGGACGCCTGTCCCAAGGGAGTGTTGTCCATTGCCCAAAATACTTGTTTAGAGTATGGCTTGGAACTATGGACGGTGGCCAATTTTAACCATAATATAAGATCAGAACATCATATTACCGTAGGCAACTCATCCCAGGAAGCAGATATTGAAATTATGAATATCACTAAATCCGGTGATATTGTAGTGACACAGGATTGGGGCTTGGCCGCCATGGTTTTAGCCAAGGGAGCTGGGGCCATATCACCAACAGGAAGGATTTTTCAAGCAGCTACCATTGATTTTTTATTGGAAGAGCGAGAAATAAAGGCCAAACATCGTAGAACCGGAGGACGGACGAAAGGGCCCCAGAAACGAAAGCTTTTGGATGATTTGCAGTTTCGTAGGGAGTTAGTAAGACTTATTGATGAGATGTCTTGAAAACCATCCATTCGATAAATAATATTCTCACAAAGCAGGGAAGTATCTAATTTTGTCGAAATAATTTGTTATGTTGAAAAATTAGGTCTTTTCATTTATATAGGTCAGACCAGCCTACCATCGAATAGGCATATGGTCTACCAATAAACATACGGAGGCGATAAGTGAATGTCTAAGGAACAAGCAATTGAAGCATTATTTAAGGCTCTTGGTAAAGAAAATGTAACAACAGAACATGAAGAATTACAATGTTATTCCTTTGATGCCACTGCAGACATGCCCAGTCAAATGCCCGATGTTGTAGTTACACCCACCTGTACGAAAGATGTGGTGGAGATTTTAAAAATTGCCAACCAGTACAAGGTGCCTGTATATCCCAGGGGTTCCGGAACCAACCTCTGCGGCGATACCATACCCCTTAAGGGTGGTATTATTTTAAGAATGCAAAAGATGAATAAAATAATCGAGGTAGATGCAGACAACCTGGTGGCAGTCGTGCAGCCTGGTGTGATCATTAATGAATTAAACACTGCGGTGGCTCCCTTTGGTCTAATCTATCCGCCGGACCCAGGTACGGTAGCCACCGCGACCATGGGTGGTAGTGTTTCTGAATGCTCCGGGGGTTTAAGGGGTTTGAAATACGGTGTGACAAAAAACTATGTTATGGGTCTGGAAGTTGTTATGATTGACGGAACGGTTGCTAAATTCGGCGGCAAAACCGTTAAGAATGTAACTGCCTATGACATGGTAAAGCTTTTTACCGGCGCCGAGGGCACCCTGGGTGTGATTACAGAAATTACCGTAAAATTGATTCCGGCACCTGAAGCAAGGAAATCGATGATGGCACATTTTGATAAGTTAGAGGATGCGGGGAATACGGTTACGGAAATTGTACGTAGTAAGGTAATTCCTGCTACGATGGAAATTATGGACCAGGTTACCATTCGCACGGTGGAGAATTTTGCCAAGGTTGGTCTGCCAACTGATTGTGAAGCCCTACTGTTGATAGAAGTTGATGGTATTCCCGAGGTGGTTGAGCGGGAAGCAGCTACTGTTGTCAGGGTGGTGGAAAAGAACAGGGGTAAAATTAAAGTAGCCAAGGATGACAAAGAGCGTGATGGTCTCTGGGCAGCCCGTCGTGCAGCATTACCTGCTCTGGCACAGATGAAACCAACCACTGTTTTAGAAGATGCCACGGTACCTCGGAGCAAATTAACCGAGATGCTGGTGGCCTTACAAAACATTGCTAAAAAATACAATTTGCATATTGGAACCTTTGGTCATGCTGGGGACGGTAACCTCCATCCAACCATTTTAACGGATGAGCGTGATGCCGAGGAAATGCAGAGAGTTCATCAGGCCGTTGATGAAATCTTTAAGATAGCCCTCGAACTGGGCGGGACCATCAGCGGTGAGCATGGTATCGGTATGGCTAAGGCCAAATACCTGCCTTTAGAATTTGGTGAGCAGGGCGTTGAGATCATGCGTAAAGTTAAAAGGGCACTGGATCCTGAAAATTTATTAAACCCAGGAAAAATGATGGGCTAAGGGGGGCAGTTAATGGCTATCTATGATAACATCAAGGAAATGGAAGAAGAGATTATTAAATGTATGAAATGCGGCAACTGCCAGGCCGTGTGTCCAGTATATAAAGAAATCCTCTCAGAATCCGGGGTAGCCAGAGGGAAAATCCAATTGGCGGCAAGGATTTTAAAGGGACAGGCTCGATTTAGCCATGAACTTTACAAAAAGTTTGATCTGTGTTTACAATGTCAAGCTTGTACTGCCAACTGTCCCTGTGGTGTCAAGGCCCATAAAATTATCACGGCTGCCAGGGCCGAACTGGCTAGGCAGAAGCTGCTGCCCTTTGCTAAAAAGGCAGCTTTCGATGTAATTAAAAAACCGGTCTTATTTAATTTGGGTCTTCGTTTGGGTAGCTCCTTTCAGGGCTTGGCTTTTCGTAAAAATGCCACCGGTATGAGTCCCAGGTTCCCCATTGGTTTAGAAATGCGCCGGGTTGTTCCCAACTTGGCCAGTCGTCCCCTGCGTTCGGAATTGCCGGAAGTAAATAAGGCACCGAACTCTCGTAGAAAGGTTGCATTTTTTACTGGCTGTGTAACCAATTATATTTATACCAATGTTGGTAAAGCTGTGGTGGATGTACTAAATCGTAACGGTGTGGATGTCATTATCCCTAAGGAGCAGCATTGCTGTGGTGCTCCGGCTGCCATTAATGGTGATATTGAAACAGGTAAGGCCATGGCTAAATCCCATGTTGATATTTTTAGTAAATTGGACGTGGAGGCCATTATTACTGTCTGTGGCACCTGCGGTGGTACCTTTGAAGAAAAATATGTTGAGTTGTTAGCGGACGATCCCGTTTATGCTGCCAGGGCTAAGGCCGTTGCCGAAAAAATTTGTGATATTTCTGAGTACCTGGTAGATGACTTAAAGGTTGATTTCACGAAGTTAGGGATGGTTGATATGACCTTCACTTACCATGAGCCCTGCCATATTGGCCGGGGTATGGGTCTGACACGCCAACCCCTAGAAATGCTGACCAAGCTGCCCGGTGTTACCTATAAAGCCATGAGAGAGCCGAATCGCTGCTGTGGTGGAGCTGGTTCCTTTAGTTTAACTAACTATCCTGTATCCTATGAAATTCTTAAGAAGAAACTGGCCGATGTTCAGGGTACGGCTAGCTCAGTTGTGGTCACTGGTTGTGGCTCCTGCCGGATGCAAATAGAAGATGGTCTGGCCCAGGAAAACATGCCTCATAAAGTACTGCATGTTATTGAGGTGATACAGCAAGCTTATCAAAATGGTCAGTAGGTATTCTTAAAAATTGGTTTAAACTTTTTTTGAAAATAAATACTTCCCAATTAAGAAGAGAATTTCAATATTATTATGTGACAAATAACTGTTTATTAAGTTATCGAGGGAGTCATTATTTATATATATAAAGTTTGCCTAATGGTGACAATGATAGTAAGCATGAATGTTAGCAAGACCCATCCATTGTCGATGGGTTTTTTTTTGTGTCATAAATTAATTATCTTTATGTAATTGGATTTGCATGACTTAAACTATATAATATAAGAGGTATTTTCTATAAATATAATGCAAACAGTTGACCCAATTATTTTCCTCTGCTAATGTCCAAGGTAATAAAGCTTCTTAAATATTAACGAACATGAGGGACATGGTAAATTGTCACTAAATGAGGTGATGGCCGTGGAAATCATCCCCAATGTCAGGAAGCGCATCTTTTTTACCATTACTGCCCTAATCATGGGCTTACTACTATTATTTGTTTTTCAGGCTACCAACAATTACACCACACAAAAGGGTGTATTGGCAGGAATTGAAGAACGTCGGTTAAAGATTAACCAAATTACCAGGGCAGTTAAACTATCAGAGGATATGAACAATCGTGGGCGCACTGATCAGAAATCAATCAGTGAGTTGGAACAAGCGGCTGCTTTCCTGCTGCCGATCATGCACACTTCAGAAGGAAAGATGCTGGTGCAGGATTTGTTATTGGCCATTGAAAGTGTAAAAAAGGGTGGCGATTTAGACCAGTTGGTTTCGGTCTGCAGGAAATTAAGTGCCTTCCAGCAAAAACGTTTGGGTGAGGATTTGTGGCTGCTGGAAACAGAAATTATGGGACGGGGATTTAATCACTTGGTAATATCCATAATCATCACGATCATTTTAGGATTTGCTGTGGCCTGGGGTTTACATCGGTTAGCGAGGGAATATTTACTAACAAGGGTGGTATTGCAGGGAACCACCAACGGAATTATTGTAGGAAACGAAAAAGGGCGAGTGGCCATACTAAATGATACCCTTTGTAAACTACTGGGGGTTTGTAAGAAAAGGGGTATGGTTGGTGTTCCTTTAGCGGAGGTAGGCGAACCGGGTAGGATACTGGCCATGGCTATTCAGGAAAACAATTTTATGCAAGGGCGGGAAATCTGCTTCCTAGGCCCGGATAGCAAGGAAATTTGTTTTCTGATTGATACCATACCCTGGCAGGATGAGAATGGCAAACTTCTGGGCGGTATGGCTGTGGTTAGGGATTATACCAAGCAATGGGCTGAAAAGCAAAGGGCCACGGCAGAAAATATTGAGCTCAAGGAAAAGGCAGAAAGGGACTCCATGACTGGCCTTTACAATTATAGAGCTTTCATTGAACATATGCAGCAATTGGTTAGGCGCAAAAACCAACGGCGTTTTTCTTTATTAATGATCGATTTGGATAATTTTAAGGTTTTCAATGATACCCTGGGTCACCTAGCCGGGGATTGCCTGCTGGGGGATTTAGCGAACATTATGGTAAACGCAGTTCGAGATGATGACATGGTTGCCCGGTATGGTGGAGATGAGTTTGTCATCATACTTCAAGGGGCCAATCTAAATAGGGCCATTGATGTTGGGGAAAGGCTCAGACTTAATATAGCGAATTATCCCTTTGCCGGTCAGGAATGTTTACCCGGTGGCAGGGTAACCGTATCAATGGGTATTTCAGTGTACCCGGAAAATGGTTCAAATGTTAAAGAACTCATTCGATGTGCGGATGCCGCTTTATATCAGGCTAAGAGGGTATCCCGGAATAGATTGGAATACTACCAGCCAGAGACATCTGATCCAAAGGAAGCAGTAGGAGTATTAAACAATTGAAGCTTGGTGGTGAAGGCTGTGAAACTACCTGTACGTTACCTATTACCCGGGATGGTGCTTGCCAGTCCAATTATTAGTAAAAACAAGCACCTACTGCTAGGTAAAGGAGTTATACTAACTGCAAAACTTATTTCATCGATTAAAAAATACGGTGTTTTAGTTGCTGATGTCGATATTATAGGTAAGGAATTTGAACAACAAGATAATGGGATTGACTATAGCGTAAGTTTAAATGCAGTCAGTTTGGTTGAGGAACTGGTCAGGGGGGGTGGCTCGGTCAATTACAAGAAGATTCTGCTTACTGTAGACTCGATTATTGAGGAAATACTTGAGGGAAAAGCAGTTACAAGTAATTTAACTAGTTTATGCTCCGCTGACATGTATACCTTTGCCCATTGTGTTGACGTTTGTATTCTTTCTATAGCCGCCGGTGCCCTACTTCATTATGATCGAAGGAAGCTGTTAACCCTGGGCACAGGAAGCTTGCTGCATGACATAGGAAAAATTAAGGTGCCCAATTGGATATTAAATAAACCGGATAAACTGACCCCGGAAGAATTTGAAGAGATGAAAAGACACTCCTGTCACGGCTATCAAATGGCTAAACAGATATATGATATTGCATCCATAAGCAAAGAAATCATTTTAAATCACCATGAAAAATATGACGGGTCTGGTTACCCCAGGGGTCTTAAGGGTAACGAAATATCCGATATGGCTGCCATATGTTCGGTGGCTGATGTTTACAATGCCATAACAACCGATCGTATATATAGAAAGGCACTGCCACCGCACGAAGCCTATGAGATGATCATGGCTGCTGGGGATCTTATGTTTAAAAATGATGTAGCGATGACCTTTCTTAAGCTTATCAAACCCTACCCGGTGGGTTCTGCGGTAATCCTAAGCAACGATATGAAGGGTATCGTTATCGATTTAAAAGAAGAATTAATTTTTAGACCGATGATTCGGATCATTGATACGAATGAAATTATTGATTTGAAAGACCATTACAATTTAGTAATCACAGGTCTTTTGAGCAACGAGGAGGTGCAGCAACTGGCGATAAAATAAGAAGGGGGATTTGTATGGGAAAGACCATTAAAGGTAAATTTACATTATTTATCGTGTTAATTGTTCTTTTCACGGTTGTACTGACAGTTGGACCGACCACATACATATGCAGCAATATCACAAAAACAATTTTATTAGAGCATTCCAAAGACGGCATGGAGGGCATTGCTACAACCATTGAAAATCTACGTCAGCAAGCTTCTGTACAGGCCACTTTGCTTGCTGATTACCCGGGGGTTGCCCAGGCTGTGGAAGAAAGGGATACGGATAGATTATTAGCATTATTAACGCCCCTTGCTAAAGGAAACAGCTTGGATTTTGTTACAGTCACGGATGAGGAAGGGATGGTCATAGCCAGAGTCCATGAACCAGATAAAAAAGGTGACAGTGTATTAAGTCAACAAGCTGTTCAACTGGCCCTAAGGGGGGAAAATCAGGCCTTTATTGAATCTGGTACGGTGGTTAAGCTATCTGCCCGGGCAGGTATACCAGTCAAGGGCCAGGAGGGTAAAATTGTTGGGTCCTTAGCCCTGGGCTATGATTTATCCCGGCCACAAGTGGTGGATTCCCTAAAAAGTCTTTTTGGTACAGATATTACCTTGTTTTTACAAGATGTTAGGGTAAATACCACCCTCATTAAGGATGGCAAACGTTTGATTGGAACAAAATTAGATCCCCAGGTAGCAGAAATAGTTTTACAGAAACAACAAAATTATTTGGGTGAGGCAGAGGTGCTGGGCATACCTTATATTACCTCCTATATGCCGCTAAAGGGCCCGGATGGCAAGGCCTTGGGAGTTATTTTTGCGGGGGAACCCAAGGCTAAATTGGATCAGGCAATCAATCAAATTTTAAAAACAGCGGTTTTAATAACCCTTCTGGTTTTAGTTATCAGCATGGTGGTTACGTATGTTATCACAGGCAAAATGGTGGGTCCCCTTAAAACTCTGGCCGACCATGCGAAGGAAATTGCCTCTGGCAACTTAGCACGAAACACGGTGGAAATAAAAACGGAGGATGAATTGGGCCAATTATCAAATTCCTTTAAAACGATGACCGATAATTTACGCAAGCTGATCATTAGTATAAAAGAAAAAGCAGATACCGTAAATCAATCGGCCCAAATGCTTTCGTCCAGTTCCCAACAAACCTCCGCCAGCGCGGCAGAAACAGCATCAACCATGTCTGAAATGTCCAGTACGATTGAACAAATATCGGATAATTTAATCAGTGTTTCCGATCTGTCTCAAAGGACAAATGGTGATGCCCATTCCGGCAGCCAAGGCATAGCCAATATTAATAATCAAATGCAGGCAATTACAACTTCTACCCAAGGTGTCTCCGGTGCTATCCATGGGCTCAATCAAAGGTCCCTGGAGATTAATCAGATTATTGAATTAATTTCCGGGATCGCAGATCAAACCAATCTACTAGCCCTCAATGCTGCCATTGAGGCAGCTAGGGCGGGGGAACAAGGTAGGGGTTTCGCAGTGGTAGCCGAAGAAGTACGTAAGTTAGCAGAACAGTCCGCAACTTCAACCAAGGAGATCGGCCAGCTGATCAATGGTATGCAGGTACAGTCAAAAAAAGCGGTGGAAACAATGGAGAAAGGAAATAGGGAAGTAGAAGAAGGTAAAAAAGTAATAGACGAGGTAGGCGTATTATTTGGTACGATTATCTTATCCGTACAGCAACTTACTGAACAGATTCAGGATGTAACCTCTGCCACAGAACAAATGGCTGGTGGCGTGCAAAATGTTGTGGCATCTACTGAGGAGCAAACCGCCTCAGTGGAAGAAGTTTCTGCCTTAGCCGATTCACTGGTTGGATTATCCAGGGACCTTAATGAGTTGGTTAGCACCTTTAAGATTAGCTAAGCAATTGCCCTACAAAAAAGTCTGTTCAGCGGGAACAGGCTTTTTTTCATGATAAAAGGTGTAAGGAAAGCTTGGCCCGCGCGATAGGCAAGCGGGCCAAGCTTTTGAACACGAAAAGCGTGCTTAAGGCAAAGGAAATGAAAGTATTTTAAAGTGTTTTTTAATGTAATTTTTATTTTTATAAAATTACTAAAGCATATTGACTTATACGTCAAAAGATTTTAAAATTTTATCGTTCTGCGTGTATTTTACAGTCTATTCGTTTCAACTGAACAAGATAGGTAAAAGGGCAGAAATCCCATCTAGGATGGGAAAAAATTCGGGGGTGTTATATCGAAACACATTTGCCTGACAGATGTCAGGTACGGAAGGAGACATGAAAGAGATGGAAAAAGAGGAATTAAAACCTGGAGGAGCGTTAAATGGAGAGGGGTTACAAAGGGGGCTTAAATCAAGACACCTGCAATTAATTGCTCTCGGAGGCATTATCGGCAGTGGTTATTTTTTAGGCACTGGTTACGTAATTGATTCAGCCGGTCCCGCAGCTTTCCTTGCTTATTTACTTGGCGGACTTATTGTGCTCTGTGTAATGCAATGCATGGGTGAGTTAGCAGTGGCGATACCTATTTCCGGTTCCTTTGTAAATTATGCCAATGATTTTATATCACCGTCCTGGGCCTGTGGTGTTGGATGGTCGTATTGGCTTACCTGGATATTCTATGTACCAGCAGAAATGATAGCCGCGGGAATTATTATGAATAATTTTTTCCCGGGGATCGACACCATCTACTGGGCCGTAGGCTTTGGCCTTATCATTACCTATATTAATTTATCTTACGTAGGCACCTTCGGTGAGTTGGAATTTTGGCTGGCAATTATCAAGATTATCGCCATTATTATGTTTATTGTTTTGGCTGTTTTAATCTTCTTTGGGTTTATCGGCGGGGAAGGTTTTAGGGGGACCTCTGTTTTATTAAGCGATGGTGGATTTACCCCTAAGGGTTCCTGGGCGATTCTCTTGACGATGGTCATTATTTTAGTTAATTTCCAAGGCTCTGAAATCATCGGCCTAGCCGCCGGAGAGAGCAAAGAACCAGAAAAGACCATACCTTCTGCCATTAAAAGTGTCACTTGGCGTATCATAGCGCTTTATATCGTGCCTTTGTTCCTACTGGTGAGTATCTTTCCCTGGAAAGAGGCTGGTTTGCAGGAAAGTGTATTTGCTGCAGCCCTTAATTCCTATGGTTTCAAATGGGCTGGCGGATTGTTCTCCTTTGTGGTACTGACAGCAGCCATATCCTGTTCCAACTCTGGTCTTTATGGCTGTACCAGGGCTTTATATGCACTGGCCAGAGAAGGCATGGCGCCGCAATTTTTAGGGAGAGTTAATAAAAATGGAGTACCCCAAAATGCAACACTTCTCTCCATTGCCGGGTGCTGGATATGTGTTTTGGCCTATACCTTTGATACCAGTGAGATAATATTTACCTATTTATTGGCTTTGTCAGGTTTTTCTGGGGCCATTGCTTGGATTTCCATTTGTTGGTCCCAACTGAATTTTCGTCGCAAATTGGAAAGGGAAGGTTTTGATATAAATTCACTAAAGTATCGGACCCCGTTATTCCCTTACCTAACGCATTTTGCCATCTGGATTCAGGTAGCCTGTCTAGGCATTATTGCCTTTAACGAAGACCTCAGGGTTTCTTTATATATCGGCTTACCTCTTTTATTATTACCCATCGTTTGGTATAAAATTTGGGGTTATAAGCTTAAACGTGATGAAATAGCTAGGGTAAAATTTGAAGATGTCTTTGTAAAATAAATAAACCAGAAGGGGCTGTCGCAGTAAGACAGCCCCTTAATAAAAAACAAAAGGCGGCGACTGGTAAATGCCAGAAGCCGTCTTTTATTGTAAAATATAAGTATGCAAACAAACATTTTACAGTCAGATTATAC
>NZ_JBAIYV010000040.1:0-61994 GCF_036763075.1 Desulfotomaculum sp. 1211_IL3151
TGCTTGAATTCAGCACTGTATTGTTTCTTATGCTTTCCCATTAAACAGTTCCTCCTAGTTAGTTTTAATTTTACACTAAGCTAGGAAAAATCTCTATTTTGGTTGTCCTATTTTTATTCTAGCAGCAGGCTTGATGGAAACAGTGAAGAGTCATTGAGAAAGATAAATGACTTGCTGTCATATTAAAAACACGTTTAAGGAGTTATTGATGAAGAGAATCAATTGCCAGAAGGGATATTAGGCTGACTTAAGAAGATGTATATTTATTTAATGAACGCCTTCTTAAAACCCTAGAACCATCCTAACATTAGGATGGTTCCTTTTTTTGTCCCTGACAATATCCGACGACGAAAACCGATTCCAGCCTCTTATTGGGAACAATAAAATGCCAATTCAATACAAGCGATATCTATAAAAGCAAAAATATAGGTAAAATCTGTCGTATATTAATGAAATCGAGTGGCATAAAACTTCCACTAAGCATAGGAGGAAAATCGAATGGTGAAACCAAAGAATATCAAGCTGCAAATGAGAGGAAAGCTGGCCCTGTTCACAGGCATGTTGTTGATTGTGACAATCCTGTTATTATCGGCAATCTCATATGTCAATCTGACCAAGGCTTATGAACGGTCCGTCAAAGCCACGGAACAGGCTACGACAATAGAATCAAGTCTGCTCTAGAAAGTATGGTCGGAGTGCTTGACGTAAGTTACCAAAGATTCTTAAGGGGCGAAATTACTAACAATAGGCGTTGGAATCTGCGAAAGACATCGTGCGTGACACATGCTATGGCAGCGACGGTATCTTTTTTTATCCTCCCGTCTGCTCTGGGTTCTCAAGCTTATTGGGAAAAAAATGATAATTAGATACAAAGCAGCGAGCAAATAAATCTGCATTTGTTATATTACGGGATATCAATTTCTTAAATAATGGAAGTTGATACATATATAACTTCAAGAAATAAAGCGAATATGAGGATGGATATGATTTATGTTTGTATTTGTGAAAACAATAAAATGACTTCCCGAAAATACAGAGAGCTGCTGATAAATGTTTCGCGAAAACATAATATTCAAATCGATATTCAGTGCTTTCAAAGTGGAGAAGCACTTTTAGATGCCGTAAAAAAGTTTATGGCAGATATTATTTATATGGATGTTCATTTGGAAGGAATGAACGGAATCGAAACTGCCCGGCAACTTCAGTTATACGGTTATCAAACCTCCCTTATATTCTTGACCAATAGCAAAAAACATGTATATGAAGCATTTGAGGTCAGGCCCGTCAAGTATTTGATCAAAGGGAAAACAACCCAGGAGGAGTTTGAAAGGGTATTTGTAAGAGCAGTGGAGCTTTCCATGCAAAAAAGAAAGGAGTTACTCCTTTGCAACGTTTGCGATAGCAATATAGCCGTACCTAAAATAGATATTGCCTATATTAAAGTTTCAAAGCGCCTTATTACCGTACATTACAAAGACACAGAAACCCGATTTAACGGTAATCTGGAAAAGTTGGCAAATCAATTACAGGACCATAGTTTTTTTAGGATACACCGCTCCTATATCGTGAACTTATTGCATATTACCACCTTTTGTTCGCACCACGTTGTTTTACAAAACGGAAAAGAGCTTCCCGTGGGTATTACCTATGCCAATGGGGTTAAAAAAGCTTTTTTGAATCTATATCAAAAGAACTGATATCTAAGCTACTGGATTTGAATGACTTTCTGATCCGACACGAATTCAGTACAAAAATCAAGGTATTGGAGACATTAGGCCCCTGTATCAGATAAATATTTGATATAAAAAATTAGGCGCTTTTTGTCAAATTTATGTAACGGGAATGCATTTTTATGGAATAGTGCGCATCATCATCGGTCAGATTGTACTTGATGATTACGGGAGCACTGTCCATTCCGGCATCTATGCCACTGTATTTCCGGTTATGACCAGCCAGTACAGTATACCTACCATCATCTTTCGCGCGAAGGATAAGGGGTTGTAGTATCCCTTTTGTCCTTATGCTCTCGGTCATATCGTCTTTCCGTTGCCCAGTGTAAGAGCCGGAAAGGGTGCTATGGATAATCATCCATTACGGCAAAGGGCAGTGTTATAAAAACTGTATCCTTGTTCTCAGAGGAGGTTTTGGTGGATGCTGAAACCAGGGTGGGGCGGGCAGGTCGGCTATTGTCGTCCTCATTAAGCATAAAAAGTTCATCCAGATTATAGGCCGAGGTTTTGGTCTCTCGACAGTCGCTTTCGCTGTTGCCATATCCCATTACCTCCTTTGCGAAATCTGAGTATGCAAGGGCAGCCTTATTTTTTTCGTCAAAATCCGATACGCTGCAACTATGAAAATTGGCTTCTCCTACCTTAACCGTTGAGGGAATCTGAACATCATATATCCGAATTTTATTTCTGAAATATTCATCAATCAGTCCCATAGCCTTTTTATAAAGATTCGTTCTTTCATCCGTCATAGTTATGAGGATTCCTGAAACGCGAATGGAAGGATTAAGCTTCTTCTGTACTTTTAGAATAATATTCAACAGTGCAGCAAGTCCGTTTGCTGACCAGAGTTGCGGATTTACCGGTATAATAACGCTGTCGCACGCAGCGAGGGCGTTGATAGTCAACAGTCCCAGGGATGGATTCGTGTCGATAATGATGTAGTCGTATTTCTGTCTTAGCGGCTCCAATAATACCGACAAAGTATGTTCTCCGCATTGCGTCCCGCAGGTTAATTTCTGTAACCGATAGATTGATACTTGACGGAATGAGATCAACTTTTTCACCATGCAGAACATACTCGCTTTGGTCGGGGAAGGGCTTTTCATCCATAATCATAGTCAAGATATCATGCAGCGACCATTTGAACTCGTCGGGATTTTCAACTCCGAAAGCTGTAGTTAGATTGGTTTGAGGATCATTATCTACTAAATAAAACTTTTTTGCCCTTTTCTGCGAGGGAAATTCCAAGGTTATATGTTGTTGTTGTTTTTCCAGTGCCATCTTTCTGATTGGCCATAGCTATAATTCTGCAATCATTCACAAAAAACGCCTCCTTCAATAATGGTTCATTTTGGGGACAGTTGAGCTGTCCTTAGACCTCATGAACCGTTTTTACGATGTAAAACTATTTGTTTGTGGCGATTTGTGTGATTATAGAACTTTTTTATTTTCACGGAACCCAGTGTTTATGCGGATTCCCGTGGTTGTGTATATTACTGTGAGGCCACCGCCTCCCTTGATCCTGAAAATGAGGTTGAGGTGCAAAGGGCTATCAGTGAGTTAATTGCAGGAAGAACGGTTATTGTAATTGCCCATCGCCTGAAAACCATTCAGGATGCGGACCAGATAGTTGTGCTGGAAGATGGCAGGGTTGCTGAGCGGGGCAGCCATGACCAGCTTATCAGCAAAAACGACCTTTATAAAAAGTTATGGACGATCCAGGCTGAATCAAGCGGTTGGGAGTTGTAACCATTGTACAATGGGTAATTGCCAAGAAGGCAAGGGTCTGTAAGACGTGAGTAAAAGTCCAGCGGTTAATCCATGTTCCTGCTAATTAAGCTCGTCGGCTTTTTTTAGAATTGATAATTCCGGTGGAGCTATTGCATCTGCTTCACCATGGTGATTTTTAATGAGGTAAATAATAGCAGGATCGAGATTGAATTCCTGGGCCAGCCTTGCTCCCCTTTGGGGATGTTCTAAATGAGCGGAGAGAGCCTGGGCAAAGCGTCCCCGCTGATTTATTTGTTTAAGTAAGTCAGCGGGCTTTTTTGCTGTTAAAGTTCCCAGCAGGACAATAAGCACTCGATCAATTGTGCGAATCATATTGGCACGTTTGCCAATATCATGGAGCAAGGCAGCCTTAACAAGGAGTCTCTGATTGACAGAATGATCATTAGCAGGCAATAAAAAAAGGCAAGTTTTTGCCACCCTAACACAATGGGTTTGGGTGGGTCTATCCATCTGCAAGAACAATATCCTTTCCTTTTCATCCAGATATTCCTGAACAAATTTAATATCATCCGGTCTCATACGACTAAAAAGTGCAAACCAAAATTGTTTTACTCGGTTAATCATGTCATCACCATATTATTATTTGCAGGATTTTAGTACTTAGTAAAAGAAAGTAGTTATATCATTAGTAAATATAATGTTTTATGTAGAATAAAGCAATGTAAAATGCGGAGTTTGTAAGGTTTTATTAAATTACTCAGGTGATTCAATAAAGAAAGGGGTGGGGTTGTGGAGGCAACAAAACTTTACCTAGTACGTCACGGGGAGACAGAGTGGAACGCCGGGGGTAGATTTCAGGGACATTCGGATGTACCTTTATCAAATTTTGGCAGGCAACAGGCAGAAAGACTGGCTTTGAGTTTAAAACAGACAAAAATTGATGCCTTTTATAGTAGTGATCTATCCAGGGCCATGGAGACCGCTCAAATAATCGTCAAAGAACACGGTACTCAGGTAAATTACCTACCAGACTTACGTGAAATAAATTTTGGTGTCTGGGAAGGTCTTACCTATGATCAAATTTCACAGAACTATGGAAATCTAAGTGTTCAATGGCGATCCAACCCACTTGATACTCAGATCCCCCATGGCGAAAAATTACAGGATTTAGCCGAGCGATGCCAAAGGGCGATAAATGAAATAATAAATCAACATGCCGGAGAAAATGTTCTGGTGGCGTCCCATGGTGGAGTCATAAGGGTCATTGTAGCCAATGCCCTGGGTTTTGACTTAAACCATTTCTGGAAATTACGTTTGGATAATGTGTCTTTGACCGTTCTTGAATATTATGGTCAACAAAAGGCAATTCTGGAGTTATTCAATGACACCTGTCATTTAAAATAAGCACTCCCTTAATTCCGTTTTTGTTTTTCTGATTTCTTGGGATAATCGACTTCCTACCGAGAAAGACTACCTTTAGTATCGGTAGGGAGGGAATAGATATGGAAGAATCGATCAGATCAAGGGTTCCTTGGAGTACTGAACCAAGCCTGGAGACGAAGGCCAATGAAGTCGGTGTAAATTTTGATACTCTTATTGAAGGAATTAAGAACAATAGAAGCGATGAAGAAATGGCAGAAGAATTTGGTGTAACGCCAAAATGTATCGGTCATTTAAAGGATCATTTTTGGACCCATGGAATAGGCTCTATTATGGGGCAAGACTGATTAGCCATTAGCTATTAGCCATTAGCACGATTGCTAACAGCTAATGGCAAAAGCTAATTTTTTTTATGCCTAACCAGTTGCATATAACGGAAGGTTTTCCATTGTTCATAAATATATGCTAGAAGCATAATTCTTCCTGTGATATAATATACGAATACAATTTTTTTGAAGTTTTGCGAAGAAGGGAGCGACACATTTTGTATCCAGATAAGTTTGCAAAAGTAGGATTAACCTTTGACGATGTACTATTAATTCCTGGTTCCTCGGAAGTATTACCCAGGGAAGTGAATACCTCTACTTACCTGACCCAAGATATAAAACTTAATGTACCTATTATGAGTGCAGGTATGGATACTGTAACGGAATCAAGAATGGCAATTGCTATGGCCCGTGAGGGTGGCATTGGTGTAATACACAAAAATATGTCCATCGCACGCCAGGCCTTAGAGGTTGACAGAGTTAAGAGATCAGAGCATGGTATTATTACGGACCCTATCTTTTTATCCCCAGACAGCGCTATTAGTGAAGCCCATGAATTAATGGAAAGATATCATATTTCAGGTGTACCCATTACTGTGGAAGGTAAATTAGTAGGAATCCTCACCAACCGAGACTTGCGTTTTGAAACCAATCATGATCGAAAATGTGGCGAGGTAATGACAAAGGATAGACTAATTACTGCCTGTGAAGGGACAAGTCTTGAAGAAGCAAAACAAATATTAATGAAACATAAGGTAGAAAAGCTGCCGATTGTGGATGAATACAATAATCTAAGGGGCTTAATAACCATTAAGGATATCCAAAAGGCAAAGGAATATCCAAATTCCGCGAAGGATCACCGTGGTCGCCTAAGGGTGGCAGCGGCAGTGGGAGTTGCCTCTGACACCATGGAAAGGGTACAAGCCCTGGTCAAGGCTAAAGCAGATGTTATTGTGGTGGATACTGCCCATGGCCATTCACATTTGGTTGTTAAGACCGTTGAAAAGATACGTTTAGAATATCCTAATCTAAATATCATTGCCGGTAATGTGGCCACGGCAGAAGCAACCAGAGATCTTATTGCCGCCGGTGCCAATGCCATCAAGGTTGGCATTGGTCCTGGTTCCATTTGCACCACTCGGGTGGTTGCAGGGGTTGGCGTGCCACAGATAACGGCAGTTTACGATTGTGCCCAGGAAGCCAGTAAACATGGGGTCCCTGTCATCGCAGATGGTGGTATTAAATACTCCGGTGACATTGTTAAGGCTCTTGCTGCCGGGGGCAGTGTAGTCATGTTGGGAAGTATTTTAGCTGGCACAGAGGAAAGCCCCGGTGAGAAAGAGATCTACCAGGGCCGTAGCTACAAGGTGTATCGTGGCATGGGATCATTGGGAGCCATGAAACAAGGCAGTGGAGACCGATATTTTCAAGAGCAAGCTAAGAAAATGGTGCCGGAAGGTGTTGAGGGTCGGGTGCCCTACAAGGGGGTTCTTTCTGACACGGTATTCCAATTGGTCGGCGGCTTAAAGGCTGGTATGGGTTACACAGGCTGTCATACCATAGAGCAGCTTAAAACAAATGCTAAATTTATCCGCATAACACCGGCTGGTTTAAAGGAAAGCCATCCCCATGGAGTTAATATAACCAAGGAAGCACCGAACTACAGTCTATAAAAAAGACAAGAGTGTCGCAGAGCTACTTTCTAGTAGCAGGCGACACTCTTTTTTTGTTGGCAAAATTTCTTAAATCATGTAGTTAACCACCGGAATATGTAGGAAAAATTTTACAATTAATAGCAGGGAACTTGGAGTGGAAAGTGAATAATAAAGTAATAAAAGGAATATAATACCAATTTTACCATTAATAAAATAGTACAGGAAGGTGAGGAGACCTGTGACAACAAAGCTTAACTCTCTGACGGATGTATTAAAAAAGACTCTTTTCTTTTTTGATGGTTTATCCGTAGAAGAAATAGCACCTTACGTACAGAAAAAAATGCTTCAGGATTATTCACTGGATAAGGTTGTTGAGCGGATTGGTTTATGCTTAAAACAACATGCTTGCTTTAGTCAAGGTGAAAATGGCAAATGGCGATTACTGCTTCAGGGTTATTCTGAAAATGATCATTTTTATGCCTTTTTGATCAAAAGACAGCAGCCCATTGGCTTACGTCAGGTTGTTACCAACACAGTGGCACGGAAAAAGCGTATGAGGAAATTAGCCGAAGAAGCCGCCCTAATGCCGGATGGACGTTTTGTTCAGCTGGAAAATGGTAGTTGGGGTTTAACCGAGTGGAATGTTGAAGCAGAGCAATATTCATTGAAACACTTGGTAATTAAGGCTCTAAAAATGCATGAAGGTGGCTTATCGGCGCAACAACTATTTGAATGTGTAAATGAATGGCGCCCCACAAGTAAATCGGCTGTCCAGCAAGTCTTGAAAAAGTTTCCCTATTTTGAACGAAGCTATGATGTGTGGAGTTATAATCAGCAAATTCATTCCTTATATGATCATTTAGTAAAGAGATACATTAATATTCTGGAAAAACAAAAGGAACAATGGCAAAAGGATCGGGCAAAACTATTAATGAAAAATGAAAGATTTCAGTTCCAATTAAATGAAATAGGTGCTGCCCAAAGGGAGGCAGCAGCAGCTTTGGCCCAAAGGTCTTCGATGGTGGAACAGTACAACCACTTATCCAGTCAATTATCCGAAAAGGATCTATTGCTAAACATACGTAAAAAAGAAATATTAAGGTATCGGCATGAACTGGAGAGGACCGATAATAAGGCCAACAGTATTCTTTACCAATGTAGGTTATGGGTCCGCAAATGTCAAGAAAAAGAGCAGGAAAATATAAAGCTAAAGGAAATATCTGAAAAGACTCAATCCAGCCTGGAGGGTTTATTTGGTAAACTGCAACAGTATAAGGAGAGGGATCGGGAAAACAAAGCCCGCCTTGCTGAGCTAAAGGAACGCTATAGCACAAGGGTAGCCGAATTACAGACGGAAATTGTTGATCTCAAACAAAAGATGGAAAAATATCAACATTCATCGGATGTTGAAGAACGTAAGCTATTACAGGATATTAACACCTTAAGCAACGATTTAAAGGATGCCTTGGAAGGAGGAGAAGATTTACAAAAATCCCTAAGATTAACGCAACAGGAACTCAGTAGAATTAAATCTGAAAAAACAAAGCTAGAGGAATCCTTAAATCGGCCCTTAGTACGTATAGCCAAGAAAATTAGCAGTATATTTGGTTTATAGTTAGTAGCCCCCAGCCCAAAACCGTAAAGCTAAAGGCTAATTTAAGGAGGTAAAAAGCCCCTCGCAGGGAATAATGTTAGGTATGATGCTAACACGAGGGGGAGAATCATTTGAAAGAGTTAGAGGAGAAGACACTTTCCACAAAGCTTGTTTACCAGGGGAAAATACTCAACCTGCGAGTGGATCAAATAACTTTGCCAAATGGTAAAGAAGGAGCTAGGGAAGTGGTGGAGTTTTCCCAGGCGGTGGCTGTGGTTGCTTTAAAGGATAATAAGGATGTTTTATTTGTATCCCAATATCGCTACCCGGTGGGGGAAGTGCTTATTGAAATACCAGCAGGTAAATTAGATCGGGAAGAAAGCCCGGAACAATGTGCTCGGCGGGAATTACAGGAGGAAACGGGTTATACCGCTAAACATATGGAAAAGATTTGTGAGTTTTATACCACGCCGGGTTTTTCGAACGAACTCATGCATATATTTTTTGCCACTGGGCTGACAGAGGGAGAACAGAACCCAGATGAGGATGAGTTTGTCAAGGTATCAGAAGTTCCCTATGCTGAAGCGGTTAAGATGATCGGTGATGGTAAATTAAGGGATGGTAAAACGATCGCTGGTCTTCTAGCTGTAAACGGCAAAGTGTGACTACACGAACTGCCATTATTTTCAACCCCTGTCATCCTGAGCGGTAGCGAAGGATCGAATACATACCCTTTCGCTCAGGGCGACATGACTGGTTTTAAAAGGTGATCAAGGGATTGTTTCTTAAAACTTTAGTTAAGAAGTAAAAATAAAAAGGGAGTGGTTGCTTAGCTACTAAAAAAGTAGTTTTGCAACACTCCCTTGTTTATTATGCAATTCTACCAGCTGGCCTGCTACTATTATAGCATTCCACGATGATTTGGTTATCCTGTGCCAGGTAAGCAATTTCTGGGTAATCAGCAGATCGAGCATCCGAGGGGGAACAGGCAATGGAAGTGCTAATCCTTAGTTGAGCAGGACATAAGCGATGAGCAATAACCCGCGCAGAGTTGTTGCCGTTGGCTCCGGCATGGACAACCCCTCGGCAAGCACCAATTACTAATACATTGCCATAGGCCACAATCTCTGCCCCGGCATGTACATCACCCAAAACAACAACATTGCCGGGATAATTTATTTGCTGGCCTGAGCGTAGACTTCTTTTTACCAACAGTGTATCGCCACCTACGGTATCTGAAGCTTTCACTTGACTAACCTGGGACGGATCAATGGCTTTTTCTTGTAGGCTTGCAGGAGTACTATTTATTTTAGCTTTAATATCCGGTTGATGGATTAGACCATATTGTTGACAGATTTCCCCTAGTATCCTGGTTTGATCATTATCCTCCTGGGAAAAAGCAAATTTAGCCCCTTTAAAAAAACCCCTGGCTGCTTCCATCTTCTTATATAAAGTATGTTTAATTTCTTCAAAATCACTGTTGGGGTTTACTAAAATCAACAGTCCATGTCTTGTTCCTTTGATATTGACCACTTCATTCATAAAAGTCACCTGCCAATTTTTACATGTTCTTAAACAATTCGACTGAAGGTGACTGATTCCTTCCTAAACTCTTGAGAAATTTTACCGATTACATTTTATTGTCTTATTTTCCTGAATTGACAGGGAATAAGTTTCTTAATATATCGAAAGGCATGAACTTTCCGACATGCATCAGGGCAAACTAAGGCCGACGCCATACCCTTAAGGGCACTTAAGACTTGACGTCAGCCAAGCTTTTCGAATAAAAACATAGGCCAATAACGGTAGCCAGGTAATGATAACCGTTAGAAGCTGAACCATTGGCCCGGTATTTTGGCATAATAACTGGGGTACCCGTGATAATTCAGCTGTATAAGAGAGCAGCAGAGCAACTGCAAAGATTGGACTCGGCTGATAAAGGGCTATTAGGGGTATTAGCCAACAGAAATACCAGGGCTGAAACCATTTGTTAATAACCAACAAGTATAAAATAAAGATCACGATAGATAACTTAATTAACTTTCCAATGTTTGCAGTACTTTTGTTATACCAGAGGCGATATAGGATGAAGCTATAAATAACCCCAAAAATAATTAAAAAAAACTGAGAGCTAATTTTAAAGGCTTGGGGGCCGGGGATGGTGGCAAACCATTGGGACAAACCTTTAAATAATAAATAGTGTAAGGACTTGATGGAATAGAAATTCATTTGCCGGCCTAAGCCAGCTAGTGTTTCAAAACCAACCCAGTAGGGAGACCATATCAGCAGCAATGCAAGGACGGATAGCAAAGCAGACAAAACCATAATAAGGTATTTTTTTCTGCATAGTAACCAAAGCCCGATCAGAGGTCCCAATAGAACGGTTGTATATTTAACGAGGGCAGAAAGGGTTAGAAGTGGTAAAGTCAAGGTCAGCTTTTTTGTAGCTACGCAGGTAAATGTAAGGATTAGAAAAGTTAGCAGCAATGCATCATTATGGGCATGACCGGGCAGTTCGAATAGTAAAAGGGGATTCCAACCGTAGACAACCATGGCCCGGGCAGGCTCTATATTTAGTTTATTAGCAGTAAAGCCAATCAGCAAAAGGTTTATCATATGGATAAATCCGGCAAAGGCTTTAAATAAAAATATAGCCAGCCAAAACTTATCAGAGGCTAGGGATACAAGCCATGATGTAACCATGTTCCATAAAGGTCCATAGGGATTAAGCAAAAAACCCCATCCGGTGGTACTAAGAAAGGGATCACCTTGCCAGCCGGTAATTTGGTGAGGTGTTTTTAGATAAGGGTTTTCTTGATAGCTATGCTGCAATTGTCCACTGGCAGTGTAGTAGTAGATATCTTCACAGGCAAAGGGAAATAAAAAAATAAGGATTACAGTAAATAGAAGGGTCCATGCGGCAATTTCAAACAAACTGGACCGATGGCTGGCTTTAATTGCCTGCCAATACAGAAAAAACACGGCAGTAAAGATAAGGGCTAAGACAATGGCCTCAATGGTTTGTGATTTTCCCCAGGGCATCAAATGTGTCCAATAGTTATTTTGTAAGTCGGGTAATCCCGCTCCTTTAAAAATGCCTAAAATACCAGGTAATAACAGGACAACCCATAAAAAGCTTAATTTAAGCCCGATGGCTGATATTGGATGGCGCAATCGAAATCCCCTTTTGTGTTAATTTCCATTATTTCTCTTAGTATAACCTGTATAGAAGTTAAAAATGTTGGTCAAACTCTCATTGGTAAATATTGAGACAAGGAGAAGAGATATGGCTGCCAAATATCCAAAACTATCTATGGTAATACCTTTGTACAACGAAGAGGAAAATGTAGCAAGGGTGGCCTCAGAACTTCAACAACAACTGACAAGGGAACAAATTGATTATGAATTGGTTCTGGTTGACAATGGTTCCACGGATAAAACTGGTTTAATACTAGCAGAGTTAGCCAAGAACAATCCTCAATTTAAAGTCGTTAAGGTAAGTCACAACCAGGGGTACGGATGGGGGATTATTAATGGCTTACGCTGGGCCAGTGGAGATTATCTTGGTTTTATGGGAGGAGACGGTCAAATTGATCCTTCTGATGTTATTAAGGTTTATACGTCAATGCTGGAAGGAAATTATCAACTTTGTAAAGTTAAGCGGCAGTATCGGGGAGATGGCTTAATCAGAAAATATATATCTCACATATTCAATACAATTTTTGTATATATATTTAAGGTAAATGTTGGAGATATCAATGGATCACCTAAAATGATGAGTCGTGACTGCTACGAACAATTGAACCTTGGGGCAAAGGACTGGTTTTTGGATGCAGAAATTGTCTTAAAATCACAATATCTTAATTTTTCTGTGGGTGAAGTTCCTGTGGCATTTCACCGCCGTATGGGTGGCAATTCCAGTGTACGGCTGAGTACAGTTTGGGAATTTATAAAAAATATAGCTCTTTACCGAAAAAGAGGTGTTTTTTTTGAAGATAGTAATACTATGTGGGGGCAAAGGGACCCGGCTTAAGGAAGAAACAGTCTTTAGACCAAAACCCCTGGTAAACGTGGGAGAAAAGCCTATTCTCTGGCACATCATGAAGTATTATTCTTTTTATGGCTACAAGGACTTTATCCTTTGCCTTGGTTATCTGGGAGAAATGATTAAAAACTATTTTATTCAATATGATCTAATGAATAGTGATTTAACAATTGATTTTACGAATGGTCCTGTCATAGAAATACATCGTAAACAGAGCCTGGATTGGCAAGTGACCTTGGCTGATACAGGAATTCAAGCCATGACGGGCTGTCGGTTGAAAAGAATCGAAAGCCACATAGGAAAGGATACGGATTTTATGGTCACCTATGGTGATGGCCTTTGTAATGTCAATTTAAGGGAGTTGTATGAATTTCACCGTTCCCATGGCTGTTTAGCTACAGTAACGGGTGTGCGTCCCCTGTCGCGTTTTGGGGAACTCGATGTTCAAGGGGATCAGGTATGTAATTTCAGCGAAAAAAATCAAGTTACCCGGGGCTGGATAAACGGCGGTTACTTTATCTTTCGTCGGGAATTTTTCAACTATTTAACCAATGAAGATTCGTGTGTCATGGAACGGGAGCCCCTCGAAAATTTAGCCAAGAATGGGCAACTGAAAATATTCAAACATAGGGGTTTTTGGCAGTGTATGGACACATTCCGCGATATGGAACAATTAAATAAGCTTTGGCAGCAGGGGCAAGCCCCTTGGGAGGTGTGGTAGAAAATTGAAGCCATGGATTGATAAAAATGTGCTTATTACAGGCTGTTCAGGAATTATTGGCAGTTGGTTAACGAAAAAGTTGGTTGAAGAAGGGGCCAATGTAGTTGGCATTATGCGAGATCATGTGGGTAATAAGAGTATCATTCAGAAGGATTTATTAAATGGTATTTATGTAGCCTATGGAGATATTGGAGATTTTTTATTTGTTAACAGAGTTATTGCCGAGTATGAAATCGATACGGTTTTTCACTTGGCTGCCCAAACCATCGTAACCATAGCCAACCGCTCACCACTGTCAACCTTTGAATCAAATATAAAGGGTACCTGGACTGTACTGGAGGCCTGTCGGCTCTCCCCTACGGTGGAAAGGGTTGTGGTTGCTTCCAGCGATAAAGCCTATGGCGACTCGGATCAATTGCCCTACCGTGAGAATCAACCCCTAAGGGGTAAACACCCCTATGATGTCTCCAAGTCATGTACCGATTTGCTAGCCCAAAGTTATTATCACACCTACAAGTTGCCTGTGGTTATTTCCAGATTGGCCAATGTATATGGAGGAGGAGACCTTAATTTTAACCGTATCGTCCCTGGAAGCATTAAAGCAGTGTTGGGAGATCGACCGCCGGTAATAAGAAGCGATGGTAGTCCTTTAAGGGAATATCTATATGTCGAAGATGCCGTTGCTGCTTACCTCTCCCTGGCAGAAAACCTACATCGTCCAGATGTTATGGGTGAGGCCTTTAATTTTGCGCCAAACAGACCTTACTCAGTCATTGAAATTGTTGAGCAAATTATACGCCTGACAGGAAAGGATATAGTGCCTACGATCCTGGGTGGGAATTCCCTAGGTGGGGAAATCTTTAACCAATATAGTGACAGTCGTAAAGCAAGGGAATTGTTAGATTGGCAGCCAAGCTGGGATTTAGCCAAGGGGTTAGTCCGTACGCTGGAGTGGTATCGTCGTTGGTTGAAAGTGCCTGACACCGCTGAATGATGGGCTAGTTTCCAGGCTAGGATAGAGAGGTCTTTAAGGAGGTGAAGGGCTTGCTAGCAAAAAAACGGGTTTTGGTAACCGGAGCCAGTGGGTTTATTGGCACTCATCTAATAAAGCGTCTCGGACAGGAAAATGTAAAGGTTGGTGCTGTTATCAGGTCCAATCAAAGCTGTATAAAGGAAGACAACGATATAGAGATCATTCAAAGTGACCTGAATGATTTTGTTAATCTACAGAGGCAAGTACATTGTTTTAGACCAGATATCGTCTATCATTTGGCTGGTGTCAGGCCCCAGGGCTATAACTGGCAGGCTATTCAGGAGGCCTATGAAATAAACTTTTTAGGAACCATGAATCTTTTTCATGCATTAGATGGTTTAAAATGTGAATCGGTGATTTTAGCTGGCAGTGCAGCTGAATATGGCAGGGGACCTGCTCCTTACCAGGAGCATCAGGGATTGCAGGCGGTTTCTGCCTATGGATCTGCCAAGGCTGCTGCAACCTCCCTCGGAAAGCTTTGTTATGAGTATTTTAAGCTGCCGGTGGTTACCCTAAGGTTCACCTTGATTTATGGGCCGGGCCAGGATGAGAGTTTTTTTATCAGTCAATTAATCAAAACTTTATTGGCAGGTCAGCCCTTTCCCATGACTGGCGGGGAACAATATCGCGACTTCATCTATGTGAGTGATGTAGTGGAGGCTTTATGGTTGGCAGCAAATAACCCCCGGGCGGCCGGGGGTATATTTAATATTGGTCAGGGTTTTTCCCAACCAATCAAGGATGTGGCTATACTAATTGCCACCATGCTAGATTGTTCTGAGCGATTAGAGATTGGTAAAATGACCTATAAAAAGGGGGAACAATTTGCCTATTGTGTCGATACCAACCTGGCTCGACAGGTATTACAATGGCAGCCTAAGGTAGCGCTCATGCAAGGCCTTAAAGAGACCATTCAATGGTTTAAAAGGTCACAAGCCGGGTGCCCGTGAGCCATGGGACTTTAAAGCCCACGGCTCATAGCCGACTCGATTACACGAATTGACTAGAAAACACCCAACAAAATCAGTAATAAAACAATAAAAAAAATAAAAATTACAAAACCAACGCCAATATAAATTACTTTATTGGACATAAGACCCAACCTCCTTCTTTGTTCATGCTTTAATATTTCATGCTTTAATATATGGAAAGGTTATTACCAACGTGAAGTGATCCCGAATTGTTAAGTTTTGAATGATCAAGGTAATTATGGCAATAATAAGGTAAAACGTGGGGGGGTGACGAATGTCAAGTACTGCCCTTGCCACGAATGTGGGTGCAGTAGCAATCTATGGTATAGTGGGACAAGCTGCCAACAATATTGATGATATCCGTAGCGACACCCTGATTCCTGGCGCAAAAATTGGTTAGGGGTCAACGAATTTTTATTTTGCTTGCTATTAGGGTTAATAAAAAAAGGATAACCGTGCCTATAATTAGGAAATATAAGATCGTCCCTAATTTTAACATTTTGTCCTCCTAAGAATTTTTTTTTACTAAAATAGCTTCCCCATATTTATAAAAAAATTTTAAGAAAGTCACGGGAAAGCTAGCAATTAAAAAAAATATAGATTATACTAGTGGGCATAAAATGAACTTATTGTTTTTATTCGATTAACGTTATGAAAGGGGTGGTCCGTATTTGAGGAAAGTAATCATTGCAATCTTATCTATGGCTATCGTTGCTTTGGCCCTCTGGGTTGTTCCTAATGTCACATTGGATACAAACGTTTTAATAGAAACCCTGTTAAGGCACAAAGGTTTTTAATAAAAAGTAAAACACAGGCATTTCGCCTGTGTTTTACTTTTTATAGTACAATCACTTACCCTAAAGTTTTTAACTGGTGTAAAAAAACAGAAGGAATTATGAGCTGTCAAAAAGAAACATAATGGTAAAAAATTGAATAAAATAGAAACGAATTGTAGGATGTGATGCTATATTATGAATCAAATCACATCAATTGGCAACATGCAGAAAGATATGGACCTTAACAAGATATTTTCTTTTATTATCAACTATTCACCAAACTCCATTGTTGTGACAAACTTAGAAGGTAAAATAATTTTTGTTAACAAAAGATTTGAAATGTGTTATGGCTATTTATTTTGTGAATTAGTTGGTCAGGAACTAGGTATGTTAAATGCAGAAGTTAATTCGGATGAAATCCAATCAGATATAATCAATGCATTAAAGAATAATAGAAGGTGGAGGGGCGAAATACTTCAAAAATGTAAGGACGGTAGTACCTTTGTTGGGGACTTTGAATTTTTTGCTATATTAAATCGCGATGGTTTATCAGAAGCATGGGTAAGTATTAATCATAATATTACAAAACGAAAGTTGGCGGAAGAACAACTTCGACAATCCAAGGAACAGTTTGCCAAGGTTTTTTTTGCCGGCCCGAATCCGATGGCTATTATTAGTACAAAATCTCATGAATGCATCGATATTAATGAGGCTTTTCTGATAAATTGTGAATTAAGTCGTGATGAAGTAGTAGGATCTAAAATAGAAGATCTCTATGATTTTTTGTGCCTTAATAAACGAAAAGTTTGCGAAATCAAAAAAACCATGCACAAGAACAGTTGTCTGCGTAACCTAGAAATTTGTGTAAAGACCAAATCAGGAAAATTAATGGAAGGATTGCTTTCTGTCGATATTATCAATTTTAACTATGAGAAATGTTATTTACTGGTTTTTAATGATTTAACCGACTATAAAAACTTAACGAGGGAAATTGGCCGACTGGATCGTTTAAATCTTATTGGTCAATTGGCTGCTGGCATAGGCCATGAAGTAAGAAATCCCATGACCACCGTGCGTGGTTTTTTGCAATTGCTTTCTGGAAATCAAGAGTTTGCCAAGCATCAAGAATACTTTAATCTAATGATCAAAGAACTAGACAGAGCCAATAGTATAATTACAGACTTTTTATCAATTGCCAGAAATAAGCCCAAGGAATTAGAACGAACGAACCTAAATGATTTGATAGCAAACATGTACCCATTAATATCTTCCGATGCCCTTAATTCTAGTAAGAATATTAGTATTAAACTAGAACCGGTTCCGGAGCTTTTATTAAGTAAAGACGAAATTAAACAACTAATCCTTAATTTCGTCCATAACGGATTAGAAGTAACCCCTTTAGGTGGATTTTTAACCATTCAAACCTACTCAAAGGATCAAGATGTAGTTTTGGAAATAAAAGACGAAGGACCAGGCATCAATAAGAATATTTTGCCAAAACTTGGAACACCCTTTCTTACGACCAAAGCCGAAGGTACTGGACTGGGTTTAGCAACCTGCTACAGCATTGCGGAAAGGCATAATGCAAGGGTAGATGTAGAAACAACCCCCACCGGAACCACCTTCTTTATAAGGTTTAGACAATAGTGACAAGGGTGGCGGCGGGACTTTTCGTTTGCCACCATAGATGCTGAAAGATGGGTGAGAGATAATTGTGTGGCGATTACTTAATCATTTTCCTTTGACTGGTAAATTGCTTTACCTCGTGCTGGGCTAGTTTAAGTAAAACGTAGTCACTTGTATTTTCCAGGTCAGTTAGTTTATTAAGAATTTGATCAAATTTATCGTTAGTAACTTCCCTTGAATCATAGAGTCCGCGGATTTTTTCTGTTAGCTCGTTTTCAATTCTGGTCTCTACTTTTTGCAGACCTTTTTCGAGAGAGTTAAGTCGGTCAGTCATTTTTACTTGACCATTCTCAAGTGAACTGAGTCGATGGTCCATTTTTAGTTGGCTTTTTTCTAAACCCTTAAGGTTTTCTGATAAGGCATCCAGTTTGCTATCATGGCTCTTAAGGGTTTCTAATATTTTATTTTGTGTTTCGAGTAATTGTCTTAAAATATCCTCATTGGCCATACTTAATCCCCCCTAAGCCTTTATGGTATGGCGGAAGCCAAATTATTCTAAAGAGTACTTCTCTATTCTAGCCACTATTCCTTTCAAAAAAGGCTAAAAAGAAAAAAACGATAAGGTGCTTTAAAGGAATTCAGATAGCTATAAAACCTACACCGGATTTTAAGGGTGAAACCTTTTACAAGAAGAATGCTTGCATCCGTAACTATTTATTTCTATGCACCCAGTAAAAGGAAATTTTCTACATTGATAGGTTTTATTATTAAAGGTTGGTTAGGGGATTTTGTGATTTGTGGTGATTGGCAAATGCTGAAGATTGCCTTTGAAGCGGGTCTTGGGGGTAAAAACAGTCAAGGCTTCGGCATGTTTAAAACGATATGATTTGTCAGATGCAGGGGACCTCTTGTTTGCCACCGTGGCAAACAAGAGGTCCCCTTACCCTGTCTAGTCAAAGGCAAAACCAAGGTAGCCTAATTGTTCCGCTGTTATCTTCAAATCAATATCTTTAAGGATTCTTACCATGCCAAAGGGTCGGATCGTGCCACCTAAATGTTCTGCTAAATAGGCGGGTGTGCGGAGGATAAGTTCCTTTGCCTTCAAATGCTGTGCTATACGTTTGATAGCTTCGTTGAGAACTTCATCTGGTACTAGCATTTCTTTGATCAGTACCTTATCAGAATTTACCCTTTCTACGGCTGCACAACCTTGAATATTTTCACCATCGATGCCATAGAGGTCTGCCCCGGACAGTTGGGAGAGCTTTTTCTGATAGGCAATATCTTCATCCGCATAGGCAATGTAAAGTCTATTGCAAAGCTGTTTATTTCTGCGCTGGTTATATTCTTCAGGACTAATGGGGGAGATGGTGCATTGGCAGGGTTTGCTAATGGATAAACCAGCGATGATGTCCTGGTTCAATGGGATCTCCCTAATATAGAATCCATTCTGATAGCCCCGTTGGCGATAAAAGGCAAAAAGCTGCTCCTCTGCAGGAACAAGAATGGAGAGGACTCGATCACTTGCCATAAGACACTGGTTGCTGTAGTCCATTAAACGGGTGCTAAAGCCTTTATTTTGCTCCCTTGGGTGTGTTGCAATGGCATAGAGCATCGCTGTATTAAACATACGTTTTTTCGGGGTCACTGTTTTCACCGGCAGCATGGTCAGCATGGCGGCAATTGCCTCATTGTGCAGTAGGAGGAGGGTTTCCTGCTCCTTGTATCGATTGGCAAAGTAAAAATCAATATACTTGTCAGGGTCCCCAAAGCAAATTTTCCATATTTCCTTTTGGCGGTTTATCTCACCTTTTTTTGCCTGTCTAAATTCGAGCATGATTAAATTCCCTTAAATATCTTAAGCCAGGATAATTTTAGCCTCATATTTTTCCTCCATTTTGTCTGGGTAGTAAGATAACTTAGCCTTTCTCAGGCCCTCATAGCCCATGTCTTCCTCGCGGTTGACATAAATTATTTCCGGGTATTTTTCTTGGATAAAGGCTGCAAATTCACGGTTGATCATTTGATAGGCACCCCGGATCTCGCCAAAGGCCTTTTCGATGTGAATGATATAGGTGTTGGCATTCAATTTTTCCCCCATGGTGTAGGCAATAACCTGATCATCCAAACGAATGAGACCCCCTTCTAAACCAAGGGGCGTAAAGTTTTTAAAGGAGCGGCGCACGGCACAGTCCTCATTGGCAAGCTGTTTATCCTCGGCACAGCCGTGTTTTTTACACCAGATTAAATTCATCTTCCAGCACGCGAGGAGATTATCCGGGGATATCGGTTCAAAACTCCAATTGTTTGCCGCTTTAAAGCGGTTGATATGATTGCGCTTGGAATGGAGTTTATTGCCCGCTAATGTGACTAGCTTATCAAGGAGATAAACATAATCGAAGCTGTCCCGCATCTCTTTATATATAAAGCCATTGGGGTACAATTTATTAAGTTCGTTTACATTCTCCGGAGTTAGGCCTAATAGTATAAATTCATGGCCACAGTCAGCGGCATCTTGTTTCATTGCCTCTAATATGGTTTTGGGGTCACCTAGACCTACGGGATAAAAGTAATAATCACCGGTGGATATTCTGCCTTTAACAACGAGGAAGTCATTTATTTGGGCCACACGATAATGATAGATTTCGGACCAGGCAAATATATTCGTGAAATTTTGATGGCTAACACCCAACTGGGCAATGCGAAGAATATCCTCCATCCATTGTTTATCGTCTAATGCTACTTTTTTGAAATTAATCATTTATGCTTTCTCCTATGCAAATATTTTATGATTACTAAATAGAATATCACAGAAAAGGTGCTTACATGGGCTACGATTTAATATATTACATCCACCTATGAAATTATAATACAATGGTTAAGCCAAAAAAAGGAGTTCTTAACTGCAAAGAATGGAACCCCCATGAAAATGAGGGTTCTATTCTTTACGAGGGTTGAGACATTGGATAAATAGGTTCGCTTATAATTTTTGGACCGGGGATACATCGATTACTTTCCAGCCATCCTTGGTGTCGATGAGGAAGAATTCCTGTTTGGCAATACCCCTAAAATCATCTTCCTTGAATTCACCAAAAACAAATGAATTAGTGAAAACATTTTGATAACCTAAATACTCTCCTAGATAGTGGATATTAGGTTCTGTAGGGGTTTGCCAATATGGGTGATTTAGAAGTTCCCATTTAAAAAGATTTTGTTTTTCCAGAAGAACATGATCCTTTGCTTTCGAAATACGGTTATCCTTGGCTAAATTAATTAAGCTTTTTACCGCAGCTTCCGGGTCAATATAATTATAATTTTTCTTTCTGTTAAAAAATGTATGAGTTTCTGTGTCCCAAACCGGATCAAGAGCGATTTTATCCCTGTGCTTATTTATTTTATCGTCAATGATTAGCGATATTTCCTGAGTATTTAGTGGGGCATGATTTCCATGAATAGTAAAAAATAGGAAATCATGATATTGCGAACTTGCTTGGGTGCTGCTGCCCCCAACATATCCAACTTCATTGGGGCCGCAAAGCCAAATATCCAACCTATTCCTAAAATCCTCATGTGAAAAATTCCCCTTTGGAGAAATAACATACCCGGATAAAGAGAGTGTACCTACCTCATCACTAAACTCATAACGGCTGGGCGTATAGAACATGCAGACATTAATAAACGGCTCCCTAAGAGGTGAAGGGAGATTGCTTGAAAAGGGGAAATACCAAGGTATCCAAAAATGTGATTGATCCTTTGATGTATAATTAACAAGCCTGAGTTCTTTAAATTTTATTAAGTTATCGCCAGACTGCACCTCTTTATCTAAGTGAAATACTTTGTCTGTTCGATGGTGCTGAAAATAAAAGTAGATGGATACCAGAAGCCACATGCTAAAGATCAATAGACCAAAGCGTAAAAATTTATTTCTAGGTAGAAAATTGGTTGATTTACTAAAAGTGATGGGCCGAGACACAAAATCACCCCCAAAAATAATGGCCTTCGTACATCTGGCCAAAGATTTTATTCTCTACCTTAAATAGTTTCTTTCCATATTCCTGAAATACCTTGTTTTGCAAGTAACAATTCGTAAGATAATGTATTTAGCCAGCATAAGAGGGAATTATAATTTTCAGCCAATAATTAAGGAGGAATTGTTATGACGGAGCTTGATTTATTGATGAAAGAAAAGTTGGTTCCCATGCGTAGAAGGGTTGTAAATTCCCTTACTCAAAAACACCCACACATTTTTGGTATGTTAAATCATTATTTCAGCGGTAAAAACAACCGGGTTGGCATGCAGGTAACCGAAAATGGAGCAGTAATTGGCGAATACACATTTATTCTTGATGGACTCGATATTGGTGAAGTTCAAAGTGGCGTCCTATCATCGGAAATTCACTATCCAATGGGAGTTGTAAAACCTTATGGAATCGTTGAGAGAAGTGTATTAGAAAAAATGCTAGCGGATGAACAGAGATTTATAGACGAACCTTTTACCACAATACGTGAATATATGCCCGACATGACTCTTAAATTTCAACGTTAAAGCACCCTTTGGGGTTTTTTGATAAATCCACTAGATCCATTACTGCCCAATATCTTCCTTCGACAGCCCAGGCGGAAACAGTCCTTCCTTTTCCTTCTCTCCATCGGTAACAAAATCGGACAACAAGGACGCACCAACATATCCTTCTGCTAAATACTCTGCCCCAAAACCATGCATCATCTCCAGTATCGGAATTATTTTTTTGCCGGTTTGTGTTAACCCGTATTCCACTTTTGGGGGAACAATGGGATATACCTTCCTGAATATAAGATTATCCTTTTCTAAACTTCTTAATTGCTGCGTGAGCATTTTTTGAGTTACAAAGGGTAATCTTTTTTTTATGTCATTAAATCGGAGTATGCTGTAACTTAAATACCATAGGATTAATATTTTCCATTTGCCGGAAAGTATTTTTTGTACCAACATCATTGGGCATATTTCATACTTTAAACAGTTTTCTTTCATGTGGCAATTCTCATGCTTTTTCCCACTATAGATCATTTCTTCACCCCCAATGTTTTAAGTATCTTTTTGGGTACTTTAGCACAAAAAAGTGCCTACTTGCCGAATAGATATTAGCTAGCTATATTGTAACATATAGGATGTTTTAAAGCTTAGAAAAACACTTCGAATTGCCTTTGCCGTGTGTCTTTTCTTGCACGGATTATAACGGAAGCCAGGCTGGATCAGATTCTTTTTCCGTAGTATTGCGTCGCCGCATGGGAGCACGTAGAGGAGAGGTATTTGTGAAAGTTAAAACTTAAATAGGATTTGTTTCGCCGCTGCCACTGTTAATGACTTCTATATTACAGAAACCACTGGCTGAAGCAATTGATTGAGTATGAGAGTCTGGCTGGCTAATTTTTTTTAGACAAATGATTGTTTTGACAACCAACTAGCGGACGCCAATACAACAACTTAATGTGCGGCTTTTCAGGGGGTAAAAAAATGCTGAAAATCGAGTTAGCATTGCTATTGTTTTTAACGGCTGGTTCCATTGCATACCTAATCTCAAAAAGGTTTTTTAAGCAGTAAGGGGGAGTTATGATGAGAAATGAAATGGTTTTTAAATACTCTTATGATGCCCATATGGCTGCTTGTTTTGACCCTAAATGCCTTCAAAGAAGTGGGTATAAACTTAAAAAGTTTGTAGATGGGTATCGGTATTACCCAATCGGTCGCAAAAGAACATATGTCATTAGAAATTCGCAAATTGTTGAACTGGGACAGCACATCTCAACCTATTATTGGTCCGAACGATCAAGGTTATAAAAGTCCGTATCATTGCCTTGTAGTCCAATTTAGGAAAAATAGAACCCAAAACAAATACCCTTCTTACAAATGTTTTTCAAGCAGGTTTAAGGTGGGTGTTTTTTAAATTTTAGCTGGGTACTGTAATTGGATTGATTGTCACGACATTTGGGGAATAGGGGGAAGGGATGAAAAAAATACAATCCTAGAGTTGGTAACAGAAGGAGGATTATTTTTGTGCGTGATTTATTGTTCATTGAGGTAAGGCCGGAACGGAGGGAACGGAAGTGACAAGAAAAGCAGTGCTTATCGGTACACTGGCTTTGCTCTGTATCTTTCAAATTGGTTGTAGCCAGAATAATATAATGTCTCAGACGCCACAGATTAAGAAACAAGCAAGTACAAGCACTACTTCAACAGGTCGTGCTGCTGAAGCCAAAGATAACAAAATTACAATGAGCGGCAAAATAGAAGCTGTGGAAATAGCGAATATCGTCAGCAAAGTTGCCGGTAAAGTAGCTCAAGTGAACGTGGATATTGGCACGGAGGTTAAGGCCGGACAGCTATTAATCAGCCTTGAAGCGGCAGACAAAGCGGCTGAAATTGAAGAGGCAGCAGCCCTTGTAAACAGTGCCCAAGTACAATTTGATCTGGATCAGAAGAATTACCAGAGGGGTAAGGAATTACTAATCTCCCAGGCTATTTCGCAGGCTGATTATGAAAAAACATATGAAGGACCCGTTCAAAGATCCGAAGCCAGTCTAAAAACAGCCAAGGCCACTTTAAAGAAAAGAC
The DNA here is from genome assembly GCF_036763075.1 of Desulfotomaculum sp. 1211_IL3151. NCBI lineage: Bacteria > Bacillati > Bacillota > Clostridia > Eubacteriales > Desulfotomaculaceae > Desulfotomaculum > Desulfotomaculum sp. 1211_IL3151. Next base: position 24,181 of record NZ_JBAIYV010000040.1, read on the forward strand.
AGGTTACCTATGACGATATGTTTATCAAAGCACCCTTTGCCGGTGTTATCACTGCTAAAAATATTAACCCCGGTGAAATGGCCGGAACACAAAATGTATTACTGACACTGGTTAACCTGAATCGGGTTGTCGTAAAGGGTTTCGTTAATGAAAACCAGATAAATAAGTTAAAGCAGGGCCAGGAAGTACAGGTGAAAGTAGGTGCTGTGTCTGACCAGACCTTTATCGGCAAAATAAGTAACCTTGCTTTTGCTGCAGATCCTCAAACAAAGGGTTATCTAATCAATGTTCGGATCGACAACCCTGAATATCTTTTAAAACCGGGGATGTTTGCAGAAGTTTTAATATCCGGTAACTAGTTATCTAAGAAACACATGCATGCTAACCCGAAAGCTACTCAGTGGGAGGTACATATGAAGAAAAAGAAAATCTTAGTGCTTTTAGTGGCAATGGTAATTGCTCTTGCCTCCGTGACTTATTACTACTGGTATCAAAATACCCACTATGTTGCAACAGAAGATGCAAGAGTCGACGGCAATATTGTAAAAGTTAGCCCGCAAGTATCCGGTCAAATTATTGAGTTACCAGTGGAAGAAAGCATGAATCTACAACAAGGTGAAGTTATGGGAAGGTTGTCGGATGTTACATTGGCTCCGGGGACCAATCTAGATCTAACGGTGATCAAAGCACCCATCTCCGGAACGGTAGTTAAAAAGATTGCCCATGTTGGGGAGATAGCGGCACCGGGTTCACCCGTGGCCATGATGGTAGACCCCAATAATCTGTATATCACCGCAAACCTTGAGGAGAATGATTTGTATAAGATAAACATTGGTCAAGCCGTTGAATATACCATAGACTCTTTTCCCGGTATGCGTTTTAAAGGTAAAGTTGTATCGATTGGTGAAGCAGCTAATTCGGTTTTCTCTTTACTGCCCCAGCAGAGCAGCAGCAATTCCTTTACCAAGGTGACACAAAGAGTGTCCGTTAAAATTAATATTGATGACGATCAGAACAAACGGTTACTTCCTGGTATGAACGCCATTGTTAAAATACATCTTAAGTAAAGGGTGATTTCCCTGAAAAAGGATCCTAATCCCTCTAACGGTAATTTGCCGCCCCGGGAGAAACAAGAAGATCAAAGGCTTCCGTGGGGGTCCCTCATGATACTGGTCATTGGTTGCTTTATGGCCATCCTAGACGGTAGTATTGTGAATGTAGCATTACCCAAATTTATGACACTGTTTGGCTCCTCAGCAGAGGAAGTCCAATGGATCTTGACGGGGTATATGCTTACCACAGGCGTGGTGGTACCCATTACCGGTTATCTAGGGGACAGGTTTGGTAATAAATTTATGTATATTTGGTCCGTGGCCGCCTTTACCCTTGGCTCATTATTATGCGGCATGGCCTGGGATACTACTTCTTTAACCATCTTTAGGGTGATTCAGGCCATTGGCGGGGGCATGATTATTCCCATTAGCATGTCCATGATTTTCAGAATTTTCCCCCGTGAAAAGATTGGAGCCGCCATGGGAATTTGGGGTGTTTCGGCAATTACAGCACCGGCCATAGGACCAACCCTTGGGGGATACCTGGTGGATAACTTTAGTTGGAGTTTGATATTTACCGTCAATGTTCCCATCGGTATTGCAGCAATTTTTCTTTCGATAACGTTCTTAAAGGAAACACCAATCCAGAAAAATATTAAACCAGACATACCAGGTATTGTATTGAGTACCATTGGTTGTTTTGCACTGCTGTTGGCACTTAGTGAAGGTCAGGATAAGGGCTGGACCTCCCAATACATCGTTACACTGTTCTTGATATCTGGTTTTTCACTCCTTTTGTTTGTTCTGTGGGAACTAGAAACACCACAACCCCTGATCAATCTTAGACTGCTCAATAATTCAGTCTTTGCAGCCAGTCTGGTGGCAACCAGTATTTCAACCGTTGCCCTATTTTCAGTTGTTTTTTTAATCCCGATCTATGCTCAGAATCTGCTGGGTTATACACCCATGGAGACCGGCCTTATGTTAATGCCAATGGCTTTGATAACCGGATTGATGCAACCAATAGGGGGCAAGTTGTTTGATAAATTTGGGGCCTTTTGGCTTGGTATAATGGGTATGTCCATTGTTGTCGTGATGACTTATTATCTACATACTTTAAGCCTGGATACTTCTTACAGGGATATTCAGTTAATTCTGGCTGTCCGAGCAGTTGGTTTTGGTTTAGCAAGCATGCCTTTAACAAATGCAGGGATGAATACCATTCCTAGGTTTTTAGTTAGCCGGGCCTCGGCGCTAAATAACACGGTGAGACAGATTTCTTCTTCAATGGGGATCGCCTATTTAACCTATACGATGACGCAGCGCCAAACCTTTCACACGGCCCTCTATACCGAATCAATGGGTGTGGATTCTCTCGGCGTGCAACAAGCTTTGTCTCAGCTAAAAGGGCCATTGGCCGCCGCTGGTTTATCCGGAGGTGCTGCGGAGCAAGCCAGTTTAGGGGTGATTTCTGGCATGGTAGCCAGACAATCCTTTATGAATGCCTTGGACGATACGTTTATAATTAGTGCGATCATCATTGCCTTGGTATTACCGTTGGTATTTTTGCTCAGTAATAAAAGGGTAGAGGAAGAAAGGAAAAGGCAGGATAAGATGTATGCCCATATGAAGCCGCCGATGCCAGAACCTCCAGGTAACTGAAAAAAGGATGAATGACTTTGTGTATATGAATGAAAGCGATTCAAACTTTATGAAAAGGGTACAGGCTGGGGGCGATTGATCGCCCCCTTTAAGATTTTAATGCGCAAGATTAAAAACCATTTGGAGTTATCCATGGCCCTTTTGGTTGTTAAGGTATGAAAAACAGTATTTTTACCTTACAAAGTCTAAAACGAATAGTAATAGTTTGCAATCCAGGGGTAAATATGGGAAAATGTTAATGCTTAAGATTATTTTCCACCCCAAGCGGAGGTTAACATAAATGACAGAAGTAACAACCTATGAATCATTCAATAAGAAAATAGGCGAAGGAAAGTTTGCATATATCCAATCCTTTGGTTGTCAAATGAATGAAAGAGATTCGGAGTCCTTAGCCGGCATGTTAGAAGATTTAGGGTACAGTCCGACGGATACCCAGGAGAAAGCAGATATTATTATTTTAAATACCTGTTGCGTGCGGGAGACTGCAGAGAGCAAGGTGTTTGGGCTGCTGGGACGACTGAGAAAACGGAAGGTGGCCAAGCCGGATTTAATATTGGCTGTATGTGGTTGTATGCCCCAGCAGGAGGCTGCTGCCAAACGAATCAGACATAGTTTTCCCTTTGTGGATTTGATTTTTGGTACCCACAATATTCATGAATTACCCCGTATGATTCACCAGGTCCAGGAAAACCACGAGGCAATTTTAGAGGTATGGGCCACGGAAAAAGGAATTGAAGAGAACATACCGGTTAAACGCAAAGACAAGCTGAAGGCTTGGGTGACCATTATGTACGGCTGCAATAACTTTTGTACCTATTGCATTGTCCCCTATGTAAGGGGCAGGGAACGCAGCCGGCAGCCGGAGGAAATTGTTAATGAGATAAAGGCACTGGTTCAGGAAGGTTTTAAAGAGGTAACACTTTTGGGGCAAAATGTGAATTCCTATGGTAAGGAGTTCGCGGATCATTATCGTTTTGCAGATCTTCTCTTGGCCTTGGATAAAATTGCAGGCTTAGAAAGAATCCGATTCATGACCTCCCACCCCAGGGATTTTGATCAGAGGCTGATTGATGTGATTGCTTCCACCAAAAAGGTCTGTGAGCATTATCACCTGCCTGCCCAGGCCGGCAGTAATCGGATATTAAAATTAATGAATCGTGGCTATACCAGGGAACACTACTTAGAATTAATAAGAAAGATTAAAGAAGCCGTTCCTAATGCCAGTATCACTGCGGATTTAATGGTAGGGTTTCCGGGTGAAACCGAAGCAGACTTTGAGGATACCCTAGACCTGGTAAAGCTGGTGCGTTATGACAGTGCCTTTACCTTTGTTTATAACCTGCGTACAGGTACTCCGGCGGCTAAGATGGAGCAAGTTCCAGAGGAAGTGAAGAGTGAAAGAATTCAAAGGCTCATAGAGATGCAGGGGCAAATTTCTTTGGAGAATAATCAGCAGGAGGAAGGCAGGATGCTGGAGGTTCTGGTTGAAGGGGAAACCAAGACGAATCCAGATTTGCTGGCAGGCAGGACCAGAACCAACAAGCTGGTGGTTTTTCGAGGGGACATAAAACTCATTGGAAAACTTGTTCAGGTTAAAATAACCAAGGGTCGGCCAAACCTATTAGAGGGAGAACTGGTACCGAATGGTGCCATAGTATAGATTCTCTGTATATTTCTTTGGGAGGTGAAATTTATGAGTAATGTTATCCTAGAAAAGGCCTTGGAATTAGGTAAGCTAATCGCCCAGTCTGAACAATATAAAACCATGCGGGAAAAAGAGGCCATGATGATGTCTGATGTTGATGCGCTGGCCTTAATTGAAGGATTTCAACAACTTCAGCAGTCCCATCATATGTTGCGTATGCAGGGGAAAGAGTTGTCCGATGAGCAATTAAATGAAGTGTATGCAGTAGAAGACAAAATGATGGGCAATAACTTAATTAGGGAATTTGCAGAAATTCAAGAGAAATTCCAAAAATTCCTTAACCAGGTTAATGATCAAATCAGTGAGGGCATTGAGGGACCAAGGCAACCCCAGGGTTGCAACTGCGGTACAGGTTCCTTCAGTTGAGGCTAAAGAACGGTCGTAGGTCTACGACATTCGATATTACATTTAGATATTACATAAGAGTGACCTCCTTGGCTATTTGGCCAAGGGGGTTTTTCTTTTACTATCAAAAATATAAGATTTTAAGGATGATAGTATAAGAAAAGCTAAGGCTCGCGCTATGTTTGGCGTAGCCTTAAGGGCATAAACGAGCCAAGTTTTTCTAATAGCCGGTGTTAGCTATGATATAATTGGTTGCGGGAGGAGATGTTTTGTGGCCCTAACACCAATGATGCAACAGTATTTAGACATTAAAAAACAGAATCCGGATGCCCTGTTATTTTTTCGTCTGGGGGACTTTTATGAAATGTTTTTTGAGGATGCCATAGTGGCTTCCCGGGAACTGGAAATAACCCTCACTGGACGGGAGGCTGGGGAACCGGAGCGGGTTCCCATGTGTGGGGTACCCTACCACGCCGTTGATGGCTACCTTAGCAAACTAATCGATAAGGGTTATAAAGTAGCCATTTGTGAGCAGATGGAAGATCCCAAGGCAACCAAGGGTATTGTTAAAAGGGAAGTAATCAGGGTGGTTACCCCTGGGACGGTGGTTGAGGGAAGTACCCTAAGTGAGAAGGACAACAATTATCTGGTGGCTCTGTGTGAGACAGGAACTTCGGCCTTTGGTATGGCCGTAGCAGATTTATCCACCGGGTTATTTCAAGTAACCGAATTGGTTGGCCCTTGGGCCTTAGAAGACTTGCTGGATGAACTGGGGCGATTAGCTCCCAGGGAATTGCTGCTAACACCGGAGATTAATAAGCATGAGAAATTAGCGCAGGTTATTCATGCTCTTAACGCCACTACCATGACAACCATAGAAGAAGATCAACTGGCTGCTGATTACATAGAAATACTAAAGGATCAATTTGGGGCCGGCATTGGCTCGGCTTATCAGGATAGGCCGGGTATTTGTATTGCTGCGGGGATGTTGCTGAAGTATTTAATCACGACACAGAAACGAAAGCTTCCCCACTTAACTGAAATCAAAGCATATTCCCCCAAGACCTTTATGGTGCTGGATAGTATCGCCCGTCGCAACCTGGAAATATCTAAATCCCTCAGGGATAGCGATAAAAAGGGGAGCTTGTTGGGGGTGCTTGATGCCACCAAAACTGCCATGGGGGGGAGAAAACTTAAAAACTGGTTGGAACAACCCCTGATTCACAGCAATAAAATAGAGGATCGCCTCGATGCAGTGGAAGAACTGGTTAACTCCCTACTGCTGCGGGATGAATTGGCCGGGGCATTAAAAAATATCTATGACCTGGAGCGTTTAGTGGCCAGAGCTTCCTATGGCAGTGCCAATGGACGTGACCTGATGGCCCTGCTGGGCTCCCTGGAAAAGCTTCCCTTGATATATGATGCCTTGGCCAAATGCAACAGTCAATTGTTAAGAAATATTTATGATCATTTCGATACCCTGGATGATTTACGCCAGCTTCTAGGCACTGCCCTGGCGGAAAACCCGCCAATATCTTTGCGCGATGGCGGCTTAATTAAAGACGGGTATCATCAAGAGGTTGACCAGCTTAGGACGGCAGCCAGGGATGGTAAAAGGTGGCTGGCTGGGCTGGAGGCACGGGAAAAGGAAAAGACCGGAGTTAAGAGTCTAAAGGTGGGTTTTAACAAGGTCTTTGGTTATTATCTGGAAGTTACCCGGGCTAACCTAGGAATGGTACCGGAGTATTACCAAAGAAGACAGACCCTGGCCAATGCGGAACGTTTTATTACGCCTGAGTTGAAGGAATACGAAAGTTTAATTCTAGGGGCCGAAGACAGGCTGGTGGATCTTGAATATAACTTGTTTGTTGACATTAGAAACAGAATCGCTCAGGAGGTCAACCGTATCCAACAGACGGCATCCCTGTTATCTGAAATGGATGCCCTGATAGCCCTGGCGGAGGCAGCAACCAGGTATGGTTATGTTCGCCCGGCAATATCCGATAAGGGCATCATAGAGATCAAGGACGGACGACATCCCGTGGTGGAAAACACCCTGGGTCCGGGTGGTTTTGTACCCAATGACACCTATTTGGACAACCAGGGGGATCGGTTGTGTTTAATTACCGGCCCGAATATGGGTGGTAAAAGCACCTATCAAAGACAGGTAGCTTTAATTGTCCTCATGGCCCAGGTGGGTAGTTTTGTACCCGCTGCCCAGGCGAATATTGGCCTGGTGGATAGGATATTTGCCAGGGTGGGTGCCTCCGATGATCTTAGCTCCGGTCAAAGTACCTTTATGGTGGAAATGTATGAAACAAAGCAAATCATTGACCATGCCACGTCAAAGAGCTTAGTCATTATAGATGAACTGGGCAGGGGCACCTCCAACTTAGAGGGGATGGCCATTGCCCAATCGGTTATTGAGTATTTACATACTAAAGTTGGCTGTCGAACATTATTTTCCACACACTATCATGAACTTGCTGAATTAGAAGGTCTCTTGCCGGGACTTAACAACTATGCCACGGCCGTAAAGGAACAGGGGGCGGAGGTTGCCTTTCTGCGCAAGGTAGTGCGTGCCAAAGCCAGTAAAAGTTATGGGGTACACTGTGCCAGATTGGCCGGAGTACCCACCGAGATCATCCAGCGGGCAGGGGAATTGGTACAGCAGTTGGAATTTCATCAAAGGGCAGCCCAGGAAGTGGTGTCCGGTAAGACCCAAACTGCCGCGGCAGGTGAACAGTTAGCCATATTCGCCACAACCCCAAGCGAACTGGAGACAGAAATTTTAGCCCTAAATCTTAATAACATGACACCGCTGGAAAGCCTAAACTTTTTAGCTAACTTGCAAAAAAAGCTTAGTAATAAATAGGGTTACTTCCTGTTACTCTTTGCAAAAATTGGATAAATTATGTTAAACTGAACTATGGTCTATTTGGAGAGGTCAAGTGTATACCGCAGAAATAACGCAGAATAACATAGATATATAATGTTAGGAGGGCCGTCATGTTAATAGGAATAGATGTAGGCGGCACATGTACGGATGCTGTTCTACTGGATGGCGGTACTGTACGTGCAACCGCCAAGGTAGAAACCCAGGACGATTTGTTGCTTTCCTTAGGGGATGCCTTGGATAACCTACTCAAGGGGGTACCTGGGCATCTCATTAAAAGAGTTGTTTTTAGTACTACCCTGGTAACTAATTTGATTGTAGAAAATAAATATGATCCCGTTGGCTTAGTCGTCTTGCCCGGGCCCGGGCGGACTTACTCAGAGCTGCGGGGACAAGATGATGTATTTTGTTTAAAGGGTGCGATGGACTACCGGGGGCGTGAAATCACAGCACTGACGGAATCTGAAATAGAGGAAGCGCTAAAGTGGCTGGAAACCAAAGGATATAACAAGGTTGCTGTGGTGGGAAAATTCTCCACCAGAAATAATAGCCATGAGCTGAGGATAACTGACTATCTAATCAAACGTCATCCCGATTGGCAGGTAGAAATGGGGCATCGGGCCGGCGGCAAATTAAATTTTCCCCGTCGGATAGCCAATACGGTTTTTTCCTGTGCCACCCGTGACAAATACCGCTACTTTGCCAATGCTGTCAGGGATGCCATGATCCGGAGAGATATCAAGGCACCTGTCTTTATCCTCAAGGCAGATGGGGGAACCTTACCCCTTACCGCCTCCGAGGAGGTGCCGATGGAAACTATTTTTTCGGGTCCGGCTGCCAGTACCCTTGGTGTGCAGGCCCTGACCCCCCCGGGCGAAACCTCCCTGGTGGTGGACATTGGCGGAACCACCACAGATTTAGCACTAATTTTATCGGGGACGCCTTTGTTGGCTTCGAAGGGGGTCAAAATTGGCAATCAATTTACCCAGGTAAGGGCCTTGGCAGTTCGTTCTGTTCCCGTTGGCGGGGATAGTGTCGTGGAACGTCTGGGTAATAATTTTGTCATATATTCCGAAAGGGTAGGTGCAGCCTATTGTTTGGGCGGCCCGCTGCCTACACCAACGGATGCTTTACGGGTATTGGGTATTACAGAAATCGGGGACCGGGCCAAGGCCCATGAGGCCATGCACAAGCTAGGCTCACCCATTGGTCTGGATGCCCGGGCAGTGGCTCAGAAGATCGTGGATTTAGTGGTGCACAATATAGTTGAAGTCATTGAACATATGTTCTTGGAATGGGAACAGGAACCTGCCTATCGGGTCTGGGAAGTGCTGCAAAAAAGAAAAGTGCGCCCCCGCAATGTGGTGGGAGTTGGTGGTGGAGCAGCTGGCTTTGTACCGGATATTGCTGCGAGAATGGGTTGCCTGCCGATCCTGCCGCCCTATGCACCGGTGGCAAATGCCATTGGGGCAGCAGTTTCTAAGCCCACCATACAAGTCAATCTAATGGCCGACACAGAAAGACGCATCTTTATTGTAGAAGAAGAGGGTTACCAGGGGAAATTAGCAGGCAAGCTGGATCAAGTTTCCGCAGTGGAACTGGCCAAAACATGGATTGCCAAACGGGCTGAAAAAATGCAGCTGCAAGAGTATGCCACGGAAGTAGAAATTACCAATCAAGAAGTATTTAATGTGGTACGGGGCTGGCAAACAGCCGGTAGGCTTTATCATATATCTGCTCAAACACCCAGGGGAATCTTAGCCTATATCGATTCGGAGGGGGTGTTGTTAAATGAGTAAAAAAACAGGCATCATTTTTTTCCCCGCCTTTGACTGGGCGATTTCGCCAACTCACCCCGAGCGGGAAGAGAGGCTTCTTTATACCAGGGATCAAATGTTTGAAGAAGGCATTTTGGACCTCCCAGAAATTGCAGAATATTCTCCCCGCCTGGCTTCAGCCCATGATATTGCCCGGGTTCATTTTTGCGTACCGGGGGTTGAGGAGCAAGTGTTGGATTCCCATCGCATTGCCGCCGGGTCTGCCTTGCTGCTGGGTGACAAAATAATGAGTGGAGAAATTAAAAATGGCTTTGCCTTGGTTCGCCCGCCGGGACACCATGCTATGCGGGTGGTGCATGGGAATCGAGGCTTTTGTAATATCAACAACGAAGCAATTCTGGTAGATTATCTGAGAAGGACCTACGGGATTAAAAAAATTGCCATCGTGGATACCGATGTTCACCATGGGGATGGCACCCAGGATATTTTTTATCATGATCCGGATGTACTGTTTATTTCTTTCCACCAGGATGGCAGAACCATTTATCCCGGCACAGGCTTTACCAATGAGTTGGGGGGACCTGGGGCTTATTGTTCCACCATTAACATTCCCTTACCACCGGGTGTTACGGATGCTAGTCTGCATTATGTGGTGGATAACCTAATCCTACCTATATTAAAAGATTTTCAACCGGATTTTATTGTTAACTCGGCTGGCCAGGACAACCACTTTACCGATCCCCTGGGGCGAATGAAGATTACAGCCCAGGGCTATGCCAGATTAACAGAGAAATTAAAACCGGATCTGGCGGTGCTGGAAGGTGGCTATGCCATTGAGACGGCTTTACCCTATGTCAACCTGGCCATCCTGTTGGCTTTGGCCGGGAAGGATTATACATCGGTGGTTGAGCCGGAATATGATCCGGCTAGCTTTAAAGAAAGTCCTCAGGTAACCTCCGAGGTTAAGCGGATTGTCGAGGAATTACAGAACCTCTGGGCCAACCGGCATCAATTTGATAAGTATTCCCTAGCTAAGGGAAAAAAAGCTTTGCAAACCTCAAAACCGATTTATTATGATACACACCATATAGAGGAACAGCAAATCGAAAGGGTTCATCTCTGTGAACAGTGTCCTGGTTTTCTAAGTTTTGAGTCCCAGGCCTATCATCCTGACGGCAAACATTATCATGTTTATGCCGTGACCATACCCTTCCAGGCCTGTGCAGATTGTCAAAGGGAAGCCAGGGATAATTATGAAGCGTCTAAGCAACGGAAGTTTGATTTTAGCTATTTGCAGGATAAGCTAAATGATACCTTTTTGATTTATGAGCGGGCGCAAGATAAAGAAGTTCGTTCTAAGGGTTAGGGGTGACGTGACAACTTGGCAAGCATTATCCTTTTGGATGAATTCACGGCAAACAAAATTGCTGCGGGCGAAGTAGTAGAGCGTCCGGTTTCTGTGGTCAAGGAATTAGTTGAGAATGGTCTGGATGCCGGGGCAACCAGAATTATTGTGGAACTAATCCAAGGAGGCTTAACCTCCATCAAGGTAGTCGATAATGGGTCAGGCATGTCCGGTGCAGATGCAGAGCTCTGCTTTCAACGTCACGCCACCAGTAAAATTAAAGCCCCAGAGGACCTAAGCAGCATCTTAACCCTGGGCTTTCGGGGAGAGGCCTTACCCAGTATAGCTGCGGTGGCCAAGGTAACCCTAACCACCAGAACCGCTAATGACCTTGCAGGTACAACTGTTCAAATTGAAGGGGGCCTCATCCAAAGTGTTACCCCTGTTGGTTGTCCCATTGGAACAACCATTGATGTAAAGGAGCTATTTTATAATACACCTGCCAGAAGGAAATTTCTCAAATCTGCTAATGCTGAGACCAGTCAGGTAAGTGATCTGCTAACTAGACTGGCCATGGCCCGTCCGGATGTTCGGTTTGAATTGTATAGTGGAAAAAAGCAGCTTTTCGCCAGTCCTGGCAAAGGCTCTCTAAAAGATGCCGTGGCTGTCATTTATGGCTTAGATAATGTTAGGAGTATGTTGGAGGTTAACTATCAGGGTAACCTGGTTAGAGTAGCTGGCTTAATATCCAAGCCAGTATTAACCAGAGCTACCAGGCATTATCAAAATTTCTTTTTGAACGGACGATATATTCGGAGTGGTTTTTTATCCTCGATCATACAAAGGTCCTTTGAAACGTTAATTCCACCGGGCCGCTTTCCCATTGCAGTTTTACGAATAGATGTTGACCCCAATCAGGTTGATGTCAATGTTCATCCAACAAAAATGGAAGTGCGTCTAGCCAGAGAAAAGGAAATTGAAGAAGAATTAATGGAAGCCCTTTGTCTTTCCCTAAATGCTCCAGAGGCTATCACAGGCCTATGGGAAATGATGCCCGGTAGAAATAGTCCGCCGCAAACGGAGGCAGCCACTGCTGCAAAGGAAGAAGCTGTAACCAATAGGGAACCTGCTGATCCCAAGGTCACCAACCTGGAGCAGCCAATTAAAACAGAGGCTCCTAAATACGACCAGGGACAGCTTCGGTTTAATAACCACCGTAATATTTCTGCCCCTTTGGCAAAACAGAGCTTTTTCCCCAGGGAACAGAAAGAAACCCTAACACAGATTTCTCAACCGCGTCTGGAAGAAAACAAAAGCCCTTACCAAACAGAGACCGCGATGGAATTTCCTGACCTGACACCACTGGGACAGCTACCTCCCACTTATTTACTGGCCCATGGCGTAGGTGGTTTATATATTATTGATCAACACGCTGCTCACGAACGTGTTTTATATGAGAAATACCTTGATTTACTTAGCTCAAATGTAGAAGCCCAAATGCTGCTGGAACCTCTGGCACTGGAACTGCCTCACCACGAAGCACAATTAATTGTGCAACATATTGTGGAGCTAAATGAAATAGGATTTATATTGGAACATTTTGGTGGAGATACTTTTTTGCTGCGGGGTGCACCGACCAATGCCATAGCCGAAGCAAAGGAAGTCTTTCTGGATCTGCTGGCAAGACTCCAAGGAGGTTTTGTCCAGAAAATAGATAAAAACAAGGTTATTGATCAATTGGCGGCGGCTATGGCCTGCCGAGATGCGGCAAAAGCCGGTCAAAGTTTTAATGCCTTGGAGACCAAGGCACTGCTCGATGGGTTGACCCAGTGTCAAAAACCCTATACTTGCCCCCACGGCAGACCAACCCTAATCCAGATTAGTCAAGAGGAGCTGAAAAAAAGGTTCAAACGATGAATAGTTCTATTATTATTACCACCGGCATAAGAAGCAGTAATCAGCTAGAAGAAAGGGCCCTGGAGTTAAGTCAGGAGATCCATCTACCCTACTATCAAAGAAAAAAATATTCTCTCCAAGCCCTAAGAGAAATGACTGGTGCAGCAGCTATTCTAATGGTAAGTCCAAAGCGATTGTCCTTGGTTATTGATGATCAAGAACTTTTTTTTCATCCAGGATTAGCCAAATTGCGTATAAAGGAAATACAGGCTGGGAAAACTGACCAAATGATCAAAGCAATGGATTTACAGGAAGGTAATTCATTGTTAGATTGTACCCTGGGACTGGCTGCTGATGCCTTGGTGGCCAGTTATGTGGTGGGTCCTCGGGGAACCATCGTGGGGTTGGAAGACGCCAAGCCAGTGGCGGAAATAGTCAGTCGGGGTCTTTGTACTTATACTGGCGAAAAGCCGGAGCTAATCAATGCCATGCGACGCATTAAAGTGATGAATGAGCATCATCTCCAATACCTTTGTAAGCTGCCCAGCAACGCCTTTGATGTGGTTTATTTTGACCCCATGTTTCGAGTGCCCAAAACAAAATCAAGTTCGATGGCCCCATTAAGGTTTTTTGCCAATAGCAACCCTTTATCCAATGAAGCCATTGTTGAGGCGGTTCGTGTGGCTAGAAAGAAGGTGGTCATGAAAGAAAGCCGTGAGAGTCAAGAATTCCAACGCTTGAACTTTCATAAGGTACAGGGGGGACGCTATTCCCCGGTGGCCTATGGCGTTATTCAAAAGGATGTGTTTTAAGTGCCATTAAAGTCGTTAATAGCTATTGTTGGTCCTACGGCTGCGGGCAAAACAGATGTTGCCATAGAGTTAGCTAAAATAATCAATGGGGAAATCATATCGGCTGATTCCATGTTAGTTTATCGGCATATGGATATTGGCACCGCTAAACCCACATTTGAAGAGATGCAAGGAATTCCCCATCATATGATTGATCTTGTAGAACCAGATGAGGAATTTAGTGTGGCCATGTATCAGAGTAAGGCAGAGCAGCTCATTGACGATATTACGAGGGATGGGCATTTACCCATACTGGTGGGCGGAACAGGCTTGTATGTACGGTCGGTAATCGATCATTATGACTTTACCCCTCCTGCGAAAGAAAATCGTCTTAGGGAAGAACTTAAAAGTGAAGCGGCAAGGGTAGGGGCCGAGGCAATGCACAGGAAACTTTCTGAGGTAGACCCAGAATCTGCCGAACGCTTACACCCCAATGATTTAAGAAGGGTTATCCGAGCTTTGGAAGTATATTACCAAACGGGCAAAACAATTTCAGAGTACCAGTACATCCGTAAAGAAGATCCACCCAAATATAACCTAAAAATGTTTGGTCTAACGATGGATCGGCAATTACTATATAAAAGGATTGAACAACGGGTAGATTTGATGTTGGAAAAAGGGCTGGTCGATGAAGTGAAAAATTTGCTAAAGCAGTATGAAACATGGGGTACTGCACTGCAAGGCTTAGGTTACAAGGAGATTGTCCGTTATCTAAAGGGAGAATGTTCTTTAGAGGAAGCCGCAGAAACTCTAAAACGCAACACCAGGCGTTTTGCCAAGCGTCAACTTACCTGGTTTCGGGCTGACCAAAGGATTCATTGGCTTAATATGGAGCACTTTGAAAATAAAAAAGCCATTGCGAAGGAAATTAAGAGACAGATGGCAGGAGATTTATTAACTACGTAGAAAGAATAAGGAAACATAAATAGAAAATTTTTACCAATGGAGGGAACCCTCATGACTAAACCCCAAATAAATTTACAAGATGCTTTTTTAAATCAGGTACGCAAGGAAAATATACCTGTAACCATTTTTCTTATTAATGGTTTTCAATTAAAAGGGATGGTTAGGGGTTTTGATAATTTTACAGTGATTTTGGAAAGTGATGGCAAGCAGTTAATGGTATACAAACATGCCATTTCCACCATTAGCCCACTGCGTGCGGTTAATACTTCCTTTTCGGAAAATAAAGCATAAAATCAGGCCCTTCAATGCCCCTCCTGATGGAGGGGTTTTTGTTTTCCTTGGTCACTATTCGAACCTCCGAGCGTATAATGTTTAAAAAGCGCAAAATTTGCCCGGAGGTGGCTCCTATGGTTAGAATAAGAATGTGGCAGAACCCGCCCAGACCAGAACCGCCAAGGCAGGGGGGATTGATCAAAAGACCTTCTTTACCTGCTAAACAACCAGCCCAACAGGATAAAGCCCCGGCCCCTGGGGAAATAAATCGTAAGGCTGCTCAGGAAATACTAGGTGAACTGGATCTTTTAATTGGCCTTGACAGTGTAAAGAAACTAGTAAAGGAAATTCAAGCCTTTGTAGAGATCCAGAAACTTAGACAAAAGGAAAAATTAATTTTTGAACCCATGGTTTTACATATGATTTTTAAAGGGAACCCTGGTACCGGTAAAACCACTGTGGCTAGAATTATTGGCCGGCTGTTTAAAGAGATGGGGGTTTTACCGAAGGGACATCTCATTGAGGTGGAGCGGGCTGATTTAGTAGGTGAGTACATTGGTCATACGGCAGCCAAAACCCGCGATCAAATAAAAAAGGCCGTTGGCGGCATCCTATTTATTGATGAAGCCTATTCTTTAGCCAGGGGCGGCGAGAAGGATTTCGGTAAGGAAGCCATTGATTCCATGGTTACCAGCATGGAAAACAATAAGGACAATCTAATCATCATCCTAGCCGGCTATCAGGATGAAATGGACTATTTTTTGGAAACCAACCCCGGCCTGCGCTCTCGTTTTCCCATCCATATTACTTTCCCGGATTACTCCATTGATGATTTAATGAAAATTGCTGGTCTTATGCTCAAACAACGTCAATATCAACTGGCATCGCCAGCGGCGGCGGAATTAGCAAAAATAATAGAGCAACAGACCAGAAGGCATGAACATAGTGGCAACGCCAGACTGGTACGCAATTTGATTGAACGGGCCATGCGCCTGCAGGCCGTTCGTCTAGTTAGCAAAAAGGACATTTCACGACAGGATCTGATGACGATCAACAAAGAAGACTTGACAGAGGCCCTGGAGGAAATATAATACCTTCAGGGTCAAATTTTTTTACATAAACGGAGGAACTATGCAAGCGAATATTTTAGAAAGTCTGGCCAACGAAGTGGAAACCGAAGTACAAGCGGTTTACCGAGACATCGAGGCAATGGCCATGAAAAACCATCAAAGGGTGCTGGAGGGTTTTCATCTGGCAAGGACAGCCGATTATCATTTGCGGGGTACAACTGGCTATGGCTATAATGATGCCGGACGGGATGCCCTGGAAAAAATATATGCCCATGTTTTTGGTGCCGAAGCAGCTTTGGTTAGGGGACAAATTGTGTCCGGAACCCATGCCATAGCCATTGCTTTATTTGGTCTCCTAAGGCCTGGGGATGAATTACTGGCGGTCCAGGGTTCCCCCTATGATACCTTGGAAGAAATCATTGGCAAAAGGGGCAATGCCTCCGGTTCCCTCAAGGATTTTGGTGTTTCCTATAACCAGGTGGAATTGACTTCCGGGGGAACCCTTGCTTGGGATAACATAAAGAAAGCATTAAATCCCCGTACGAAAGTTGTTCTTATTCAAAGGTCCCGGGGCTATGCCTGGCGACCACCGTTAACCATGCAGGAACTGCAAAAATTAGTAGGGTTTATCAGGGAACATGCCCCTCATGTATATGTATTTGTGGACAATTGCTATGGCGAGTTAGTAGAAAACCTGGAGCCAACGGTTGTGGGAGCAGACCTAGCCGCCGGCTCTCTGATGAAAAATCCTGGCGGCGGGTTAGCCCCCACCGGCGGCTATGTTGTGGGGAGAAAGGATCTGGTTGAAGCTGCTTCCCATCGATGGACAGCACCGGGAATTGGGGCAGAAGTGGGTCCGTCCCTGGATGTGCAAAGACTTTTAATGCAGGGTATTTTTCTGGCACCTCATGTTGTGGCAGAGGCTCTCAAGGGGGCAGTGTTTGCTGCCAGGTTATTTGAGCGATTAGGCTTTAAGGTATCGCCTGCCTTTGACGAACCAAGGTCCGATATCATTCAGGCCATTGCCTTGGAAACACCGGAAAGGTTAGTGGCCTTTTGCCGGGGGATTCAAGGGGCTTCCCCTGTGGATGCCCATGCCTTGCCAGAACCAGACTATATGCCTGGTTATGAAGATGATGTAATCATGGCTGCGGGAACCTTTGTCCAAGGAGCCTCTTTGGAATTAACCGCCGATGCTCCTTTGCGGCAACCCTATGCGGTGTATCTGCAAGGTGGGTTATCCAAGGAATATGTTCGCATTGGTGTCATAAACGCGGCAAAAAATGTATTGCAAGTGAAATAGAAAATAGCCATCAGTTTTCAGCTTGGAAAAGGCCATAGGCCTTGGGTTTGCGTGATTATTTTGCCTTTGGGTTCTTGCTTATGGCCCACGGCAGGTTGTTTTTTCAAAACTTACCTTTATGTTCCAAGGGTATTAATGAAATAACTGGCAGTTGGGTATATAATAAGATAAGACAGAGGTCTTATCTTATTATTTTTCTGGAGGGATTCCCTTTGAGAGAGTATCGTGTTTTATCACCGACAGCCATTCTTGGCTACGGTTTTCCTGAAGAATCGTTTCGGGCTGGCTTGGATCGTAATCCTCATTTAATTGCTGTTGATGCTGGTTCTACGGACCCAGGACCGTACTATTTGGGTGCCGGCGTATCCTTTACTGACCGAACAGCGGTCAAACGGGACTTAGAATTAATGATTGAGGCAGGGTTGGCAAGGGATATTCCTGTTGTCATTGGTACAGCCGGTGGCTGTGGAGCAGAGGCACATCTGCAGTGGAACTTGGAGATAATTCTTGAGTTAGCCAGAGAGAAAAAATGGCAGTTTCCTTTGGGTATTATCCATGCCGAACTTAGTAAGGAGTATATTTTGGATGCCTTTCGGGCCAACAAGATTTCTCCCCTGCATCCTGCCCCGGAACTCACTGAAACTGAAATAACTGCCACTGAAAGAATTGTCGGGCAGATGGGACCAGAAGCGGTAATAGAAGTCCTGGCAAAGGGTGCTAAGGTTGTGCTTGCCGGCAGGTCTTACGACCCAGCAGTCTTTAGTGCCGCTGCACTAATGGCAGGCTTTGATAAGGGTTTGGCCATACATATGGGTAAAATTTTAGAGTGCGGTGCCATAGCAGCTTCCCCTGGCAGCGGCAGTGATTGTTTATTGGGCACCCTAAGGGAAGATTGTTTTATAGTGGAACCCTTGAATCCCAGCCGCTCCTGCACAACTACTTCGGTGGCTGCCCATACCCTTTATGAGAAAACAAATCCCTATATTTTACCTGGTCCTGGCGGTATATTGGATCTCAGTGCAACAACCTTTAGCCAAGAGAACGAAAGGGCTGTTAGGGTAGCAGGCAGTAAATTTATCCCCAGTGAAAAATATACCGTCAAATTAGAAGGGGCTAAAAGAGTAGGATTTCGTACTGTATCCATAGCAGGTTGCCGTGACCCCATTATGATAGGACAAATAGATCATATCGTAGAGGCTGTGCGGGAACGGGTTAAAGACAATTTTAAGCGGTACGGCTATGCGTATTTCCTGCATTTTAACATCTATGGCAAGGATGGGGTAATGGGTAAGCTTGAACCTCAACCGGCAATAACTACACATGAGTTGGGCATTATTATTGAGGCTGTGGCAGAAACCCAAGAAATAGCGAATACCATTTGCAGCTTTGCCCGGTCCACCATGCTTCACTATGGCTATCCTGGGCGGGTAGCTACAGCTGGCAACCTGGCCTTTCCCTATTCCCCTTCGGACTTTAAGGCGGGAGCTGTTTATAACTTTAATATTTATCACTTATTGCAGGTTGATGATCCCGTGGCATTGTTTCCATTTGAAATCATTCATGCAGGGGAGGAAAAATAATGTCAAAGGCTAAATTAACTGAGTTGGCTTCGGTCATTCGAAGTAAAAATTCTGGACCCTATGAACTAACCTTAGATGTTATTTTTAAGGATCAAAAATCATATGAAGCTGCCTGTACAGCTAAGGTAATAAATAAAACTACCGTTGCAAAACTCTATGGCATTCCTGAGACGGATGTCATAGGAATTGTCGAATTTTCTCCTGCCTACGCCATCAAGGCTACCATTGTACGGCCCTACCCATCCGGTGCCCTTGGTGAAACCGATGTCTATGGTGCCCAACAGCATGCCCCTTTATTGGACCTAGAGATAGAAGTCTAAAAGGGCCATACCAGTTTCGGCAAAAAATACAAAAATTCGAGGTTTGTCCCAAAACCGTAAGATAAATAGTAATAATTTTATCTTTTGCAGTAATTTAGCTAATTTACAAATTGGGTTTATAGACTATATAATAAATAAAGGATATTAGATTTTATAACGGGAGGAGATAAATCCTTGTTTTGCAACGATGATCAGCCTATGTTTAATATAGGCGTTATTGCCGAACTTTTAAAGGTACATCCAGAGACCCTTCGTATTTGGGAAAAGCACAAGCTAGTTGAACCTGCCCGTCGCAATAAACAGAGGTTATATAGTAATAACGATGTTAAAAGACTTCAGTTTATTCATTATCTCATTAATGAAAAAGGCCTGAATATCGCAGGTGTGCTGCAGATTATTAGTATGTATCCCTGCTGGGATATCAAGTATTGTGACGGTGGTAGTCAACAAAAGGGTGAAAACGTAAACTTAAACAAGCCCTGTTGGAAGGAACAAGGTGCATATTGTTATGTCATAGAGGATAAGGCAGAACACTGCAGCATGTGTCCACACTACAATAAAGATTGCCAATCAAACTAGCAAAGATCCAACAAAAAAAGGTCGCTATGCGACCTTTTTATATTTTTCTCATTAGTCCAACCACCTTGCCAAGTATTTTAATCTCCCTGACAAAAATGGGAGATAGGAGGCTGTTTTCGGGTTGAAGCCGAATGCCATCTTTTTCTTTGAAAAATCTTTTCACGGTGGCCTCGTCTTCTAATAATGCGACGACTATTTCACCGTTATTGGCGGATTCCTGCCTTCTCACTAAAACAAGGTCGCCGGGTAAAATACCAGCTTCAATCATACTGTTGCCCCGCACGGTAAGCATGAAGAAATCACCATAACCAGTAAAGCTCCTGGGTAAAGTAACCTTTTCATCAAAATTTTCAACGGCTAAAAGGGGAACCCCTGCAGCCACTTCCCCCAGCATAGGAATATTGATCATCTCTTCGTATTGGTTATCCGGCTGCTCAGGGAATGAAGCAGGGCTGGTATCGGCTGAATCCGTGTTAATAATTTCAATGGCCCTTGGTTTGGTAGGATCCCGTCGCAGATAACCCTTTTGTTCTAATCTTTTTAAGTAAGAGTGAACGGTAGAACTGGATGAAAGACCAACTATTTCCCCAATTTCCCTAACTGACGGGGGATAACCCTTTTGCTTGACATTTTCTATAATAACCCTTAAAACTTCTGATTCCCTAGGATTTAACATCGGGGTTCACAACCTTTCACAAAGAAAAATAAGCTTAATCATGATTTGGTATATTATATCATACTCTGGATCAAGATAAAAACATTTGTTCGATGTTATTTTAAATCAATCGGGTAGAATAAACAGTAGAATGAATATATGTTTATTGTAAAAAATGGTATATTAATAGTAGTTGCGATTAACCCGATAATAAAGGCTAAATTAGGTTATTACAAAGATTAGGGAGGAAACAACAATTAGAACCGTAGATTGTGCTGTAATCATATCTGAAGTAGCCCGCTTGTGTCAGGAGGCAAATTATAAACTGGCAGATGATGTTGTAAATTCCTTTAAACGTTCCAATGAGACAGAGGTTTCCCAAAGTGGTAAGGAAATTTTAAATATGTTGGTGGAGAATGCGGGGATAGCTGCAGCAGAATCGATACCAATGTGTCAGGATACCGGAGTAGCAGTGGTGTTTGTTGAATTAGGACAGGAAGTACAAGTTATCCATGGCAATTTAGTTGATGCCATAAATGAAGGAGTACGTAAGGGTTACCTTGAAGGTTATTTAAGAAAATCCATGGTTAAACACCCACTGGCAAGAGTAAATACCGGTGATAATACCCCGGCTGTAATCCACACCAGCATAGTAGCAGGTAACAAAATTAAGATAACGGTGGCCCCTAAGGGTGGGGGCAGTGAAAATATGAGTTCATTAAAGATGTTAAAGCCAGCCGAAGGAGTAGAAGGTGTCAAGAAATTCATCTTAGATACCGTTCAGGCCGCGGGACCAAACCCTTGTCCGCCACTGATTATCGGAGTGGGGATTGGTGGGACCATGGAAAAGTGTGCTCTGCTGGCCAAGGAAGCACTATTAAGAGCCGTTGGTGAACCGCATCCGCTGTCTGATATTGCTCAGTTGGAGAAGGAACTGCTGGAAGCCATTAATAAATTAGGCATTGGCCCTGCGGGGTTGGGAGGTAGAACAACGGCATTGGCAGTACATATCGAAATTTTTGGTTGTCATATTGCAAGCCTGCCCGTGGCAGTAAACATTAATTGCCATGCCGCTAGACATAAATCTGTAAGCATATAGGAGGTGCACAGAGTGACAAGGGTTAACATAACAACACCACTATCGGATGAAATTGTAAAGAGCCTTCGCATCGGGCAGCAGGTTTTTATTCATGGTGTCATCTATACCGGAAGGGATGCAGCCCATAAAAGATTAGTGGAACGAATGGACCAAGGAAAGGAACTGCCAGTTGATCTCAAGGGTCAGATCATCTACTATGTTGGTCCAGCTCCGGCACGTCCTGGTAAAGTAATTGGCTCTGCTGGTCCCACCACCGCCGGACGCATGGATGCCTATGCCCCTCTTTTAATTGAACAAGGTCTTAAAGGCATGATTGGCAAGGGAGCCAGATCAGAAAAGGTACTCCAGGCCATGCAAGAACACGGTGCGGTTTACTTTGGAGCCATTGGTGGAGCAGCAGCATTGATAGCAAGAAGTATTCAAGAAGCCACCATTGTGGCCTACCCGGAGCTAGGACCAGAGGCCATCTATCGGTTGGTGGTTAAAGATTTCCCGGCCATTGTTGTTAATGATTCCTTTGGTGGAGACTTATATCAAGAAGGGAAAAAACGATATGCATTAGAGTAAACTTAGCTCTCATGCAATGCTTTGCTTGCGGGGATGCATTTCAATTTTATGATGAAGGATGTTGATGTCCTCGGTGAGTACCAATAACCATTTTTTTTATCGGAAACTTCATTCTTTATTGGGGTTATTTCCCATTGGTTTTTTTCTTTTGGAACATCTAATCACGAATTCATTTGCCATATTAAGCCCGGAAAAATTTAATCGTGCAGTGGTTTTCTTGCAAAACATTCCTTATTTAACTGCCTTAGAAATAATTTTTATTGCTTTACCCCTCACAATACATGGGCTGTACGGGCTTTATATCGTATACCTGGCCAAGAATAATCTATTTTGCTATTCTTATGCAAGGAATTGGATGTTTTATCTACAGCGTTTGTCTGCTGTGATAACATTAATATTTGTAATTATTCATGTATGGCAACTTAAGCTGGTTCATTTCTTGACTGGCTTGTCAATAGATTTTATTACCATGCACAATCTGTTGTCGGACCCCCTTTTGCTCACCTTTTACATTATTGGCTTACTGGCTGCTTGCTTTCATTTTGCCAATGGACTATGGAATTTTACTGTCAGTTGGGGTATTGCTGTGGGGGAGCAGGTTCAGACCTTTATTTGGAGATTATGTATGCTGCTATTTATTTTCTCTTCTCTGATTGGACTAACAGCAATCTGGGCCTTTATCCAATAACCCGGAGGGATAGCGATGCAAAATAATATTATTATCGTTGGCGGTGGCTTGGCCGGTTTAATGGCAGCCATTAAGGCAGTAGAACTGGGGGTTAAGGTACAATTATTTTCTTTGGTGCCAGTTAAAAGATCCCACTCGGTATGTGCCCAGGGTGGCATTAATGGGGCCGTAAATACCAAGGGGGAGGGTGATTCCCCTTGGATACATTTCGACGATACGATATATGGAGGGGACTTTCTTGCTAACCAACCCCCCGTCAAAAACATGTGTGAGGCGGCCCCGGCCATCATCAATCTGATGGATCGTATGGGCGTAATGTTCAATCGAACCTCCGAAGGCTTACTGGATTTCCGTCGTTTTGGCGGCAGTAAGCATCATCGAACGGCCTTTGCCGGGGCAACCACAGGCCAGCAACTATTGTATGCCCTGGATGAACAGGTGCGTCGCTTTGAAGTGGCTGGCTTCGTTGAAAAATATGAAGGCTGGGATTTTTTGTCCATCGTAACCGATGATGATAACTTCTGTCGGGGTATTATTGCCCAAGATTTGAAAACCATGAGGATTCAATCTTTTTCCAGTGATGCCGTAATACTTGCCACCGGTGGGTGCGGCATGATCTATGGTAAAAGTACCAACTCCACGATTAACACAGGTTCAGCCGTCGGTGCCGTATATCAACAGGGGGCATATTACGCCAATGGGGAAATGATTCAGATACATCCCACGGCTATTCCAGGTGATGATAAACTTAGATTAATGAGTGAGTCAGCCCGTGGTGAAGGTGGCCGGGTTTGGACAATAAAAGACGGAAAACCATGGTATTTTTTAGAAGAATGGTACCCGGCCTATGGCAATTTGGTTCCCAGGGATATCGCAACAAGGGCAATATATAAAGTATGTTACGAATTAAAGCTTGGTATTGACGGCCAAAATATGGTGTATCTTGATGTTTCCCACCTTGACCGGAATATACTGGATAAAAAATTGGCAGGTATCTTGGAAATATATGAACGCTTTGTGGGGGATGACCCCCGCAAGGTTCCCATGAGGATATTCCCCGCAGTGCATTACTCAATGGGTGGTCTCTGGGTGGACAACCACCAAATGACAAATATTTCTGGTTTATTTGCCTGTGGCGAATGTGAATACCAATATCATGGTGCCAATCGACTAGGTGCGAACTCACTATTATCTGCTATCTACGGGGGGATGGTGGCGGGGCCAAAGGCAGTAAACTATATTCATTCTTTAACGAGGTCTGTTCAGGCTATGGCGCCAAAAATATTTGAGCAGGCAGTAAAAAAGCAGCAGTCCTTCATGGAGAATATCTATAAAAGCGATGGTCCAGAGAATGTATATCAGCTTCATGCTGAATTGGGGCAATGGATGACCGAGAATGTTACGGTGGTACGTTATAACAAAAGGCTCCAAGAGACAGATGATAAAATACAAGAATTTATACAGAGATGGTCTAAAATAAGACTTGCTGATAAAAGCACCTGGGCCAATCAGGAACTGGTCTTTACCCGGCATCTTTGGCACATGCTGCAGCTTTCACGGGTGATTACCCTCGGCGCCCTTGCCCGCAATGAAAGCAGAGGGGCCCACTACAAACCGGAATTTCCTGAGCGTGATGATGAAAAGTGGCTAAAAACCACAATGGCCAAGTTTACAACCGCCGGCCCGCAGTTAAGCTATCAGGAAGTTGATACCTCACTGATTAACCCTAGACCAAGGAGATACGATGTTGATAAGGGGGCAGTGAACAAGTGACGCAAAGGGTGTCTTTAAAAATTAAACGCCAGCATGACGCAACCCAACCATGCTACTGGGAGGAATTTTCCATTCCCTATAAGGCTAAAATGAATGTTATCTCTCTTCTAATGGAGATTCAAAAAAACCCTGTCAATGCCAAAGGGGAACCAACCGCACCGGTGGTATGGGAATGCAATTGTCTAGAAGAGGTTTGCGGCGCCTGTACGATGGTTATAAATGGAAAGGCCAGGCAGGCTTGTTCAGCCCTTGTTGATCAACTTCAACAACCAATTGTATTAGAACCCCTAAGCAAATTTCCCGTTGTCCGGGACCTCATGGTTGATCGTTCTGTTATGTTTGAAAATCTCAAGAGGGTTAAGGCTTGGATACCCATTGATGGAACCCATGATCTCGGGCCAGGACCGCGTCTTGCCCAGAGGATTCAGGAGGGGTCTTACCCTATCTCCCGTTGTATGACCTGTGGCTGCTGTATGGAGGCCTGCCCCAATGTCAATGCCAAATCAAAGTTTATGGGACCTGCGCCACTGGCCCAGGTAAAATTATTTAATTCCCATCCAACTGGAGCAATGAACAAGGAAGAAAGACTGGATGCCATAATGGATCTGGGTGGAATTACTGACTGTGGTAATTCTCAAAATTGTGTTAAAGTATGTCCCAAACAAATCCCCTTAACCAGAAATATTGCACAGTTAAACAGAGATACATCCATTCATGGGATAAAGAGATGGTTAGGTAGGTAAACGATGGGGATTCTGCCTATTCACCACGGATGACCAATTTAATCATCACTTAACACAGGTGATATTTTGGTGATATTATTTTAGTACAGGAGGATTATTATGAAAAGAAAGAAAATTACGATTGTGGGTGCTGGTAATGTAGGAGCAACCTGTGCCCATTGGGCTGCTGCAAAGGAACTTGGCGACATTGTTCTGATTGATGTGGCTGAGGGGATACCCCAGGGAAAGGCTCTTGACCTGATGGAAGCAGCCCCGGTAGAAGGATATGATAGCATCATTCTGGGGACCAACGATTATGCTGATACAGCGGATTCTGATGTGGTAGTGATTACCGCAGGGTTGGCTCGTAAACCTGGTATGAGCAGGGATGATCTATTAAATATTAACGCTGGCATCGTACGTAATGTTACAGAGCAAATTGTAAAGTATTCTCCCAATGCCTACATAATTGTGGTGACAAATCCTGTGGATGTAAGCACCTATATAGCTTATAAGGCCAGTGGTTTTACACCAAACAGGGTTTTTGGTTTATCGGGTGTTCTTGATTCCGCACGTTTCCGTACCTTTATCGCCAGGGAGTTAAATATTTCCTTTGAGGATGTAACTTCCTTTGTTTTAGGTGGTCACGGAGACGATATGGTTCCGATGGTCCGTTACACCTATGCAGGTGGCATTCCCGTTGAGAAACTAATACCAGCGGATCGTCTGGAGGCCATGGTGCAACGTGCTAGAACAGGTGGGGCTGAAATCGTTAACTATTTAAAGACAGGAAGCGCCTTTTATGCCCCCAGTGCTTCCGTTATACAAATGGCGGAATGCATTTTAAAGGATAAAAAACGTATCTTACCGGTATCCGCTTATTTACAAGGGGAATATGGTGAGAGTAATGTCTTTTCCGGGGTGCCAGCGATAATTGGCGGCAACGGCGTGGAGAAGGTCATTGAATTGGATCTGAATGAGGGAGAACTGGCAGCCCTCAAAAAATCGATTAATTCCGTAAGAAGTAACATTAACCGGTTAAAATAATTGCAGCAAGTAAAAAAACGTTAGGAATTCTAACGTTTTTTACTTGTTGCAAGCTTTTTTGCAGTATAATTTATTAGGGTAAGTTATTCGATTAAGTAATTCATATTAGCTGAAATAACTGCTATAATTAAGCGATAGGCGTAATATGGAATAGATGAATCATCACTAGGAGAGGTCACACGATGTCGAACAAAGCCTCCGAGTTAATAAAAACAATCCCAGGTATACTCTTAATGTTTACAATTGCAATATTTACCATGGGTGGGGAGGACCTTGGCATTCCGTGGCCAGGTTTAGAAGCATACATTAAAAGCACCAGCCATAGTAATAGTATGATAATTCGCGTTTTACCTCTAAACTATATCTTTTTGTGTATCTTATTTGGTATTCTAATTGCAAACCTAATCAAGCTGCCAAATTGGTTAATGCAAGGTGTTACAACATCACGTATTTTTATCAAGGTTGGTGTTATTTTGTTGGGTTCCCTTTATAGCTTTGGAGATGTGGTAAAATTAGGGGGAACAGCAATATTTTTAATTCTTTCTTTTGTAGTTATGACCCTGATCTTAACAATGTGGCTGGGCAAGAAAGCAAATATGGACCCGGCTTCTACGGCGGTATTGGCTGCAGGTACTTCTGTGTGTGGTGTATCCGCTATTGTTGCTACAGCACCCGCAGTAAGGGCAAAAACCACGGACGTTGTCTTTTCGATTGCCACAATTCTTAGTTATGGAGTAGTATCAATCATTCTATTCCCTGTAATTGGTAAAATGTTAAATTTAAGTGCCCATCAATTTGGCGTTTGGGCGGGGACTGGGATTCTTAGCTCGGGGCAGGTTTTGGCTGTATGCCTAATCTTTGATCCAGGAACAGCCACCCATGCATCTGTCAGCTTAAAAACCGGTGAAATATACAATTTAGCCCGGGTTATATTTTTGCCCTTCGTGGTACTGGCCCTGGCAGTTTTGAGCAGTCGGTCGGCTAATTTATTGGATGAACATATAACGATTCACACGGGATTATGGAGTAAGTTTCCGATTTTTGTATTGGGTTTTTTGATTATGGTGTTTATCACCTCTGTTGGATTGTTAGGGCCGGTTTCCCCCCCATCGCCGGAGCTAATAACCATCAGAAAATTATATAGTTGGTTTTTTGCCATAGGTTTAACCGGGTTGGGTATGCAAATATCTTTTTCGGAACTGCGAAAAGCGGGGGGGAAACCATTAATTGTGGGGTCTGTGGCGGCGGTATTTAAGGCCTTGCTGGCACTTATTGTCGTTCTTTTACTGATTTCAGAGAATCCCTAATAGAGGTGAAACGATGCAGAACAGAGTAAGGAAGCCCAAAGAAAAGGAACCGAGAGTTTTTTCTTTGTTTGCCACGGAAAGAATGGAGGACTATACAGCACTCTCTATTGCTTTTTTAATACTAATAATCGTATTGATGATGCATCAATAAATAACAAAACCCTTACCAACTGCGGTAAGGGTTTTGTATTATGTTAATAGAATAACCAGCGTACCGACATAGATTCCGTCATCGTCATAGATCGGTGTGATTTCACAGTTATGACCGGTTGAGGTTTGCGTTCTTTTGGAAAGTCCGGTGTCAATATTGTTATATATTATAGAAGCCAACTCTTTGTCTATCACTTCTATATTTGCACCGATTGTTAAATTGCTTAACAGACACTTTGCGATTAAGTTTGACAGAACTACCTCATGGTGTTTGTTGAAAAAGACGATTCCCTGAGGTAGTGATTCGATAAGTTTATGCAATACCCGATGGTCAATGTTGCTATTATCATTATTATTTCTAATAACAGTTAAGGATCCAAGTATTTTGTTGTTTTTAATAATGGGTGAGTGAATAGCCTTTAATATATTGTCTCTGAACATCACGGTAGAAATAAAGTGTTTATCCTGGGTTTCCAGATTATCCCCTGCATTACCCAAAATTTCTTTAAGTGTAACATTTCTTAAACTGTTTTTACGATCGGCAAAGATATTATGCGCTGCTTCATTGGCAAAGAGAATAATACCCGTATTATTGGCAATAATAACGCCTTCATTGATTTGATTAAGAATAGCGAAATCGATATTCTCAAAATATGTTTTTGCAGTATTGACACCCCAAAATTCCACCAGTAGTTCATAAAGACAAATATATAAAGCAAACACCAGAAATAAAATAGTAAAAACCCGATATATTTCAAAATTTGTAGACGTAAAAAAAACAATAATTCGCCAATTTTCCTTGGTAGTATTTGAGGATAGATTATATTTATTTTTCCCTTCAAAAAAGGTTTCTGCATTTAGGTCAAGGGATTCCAGGTAGACTGGGTCAAAGGGCCAGATAACTGCTTTGTTGAATTGATCAAATATAGCTATTTTGTAATTTGGATTTAAGAATTCTTGGGTCACATCATTTTTATACGGATCAATCCTAAATTCAAGAACCATCACAAGATCTTTAAACGCTACTTTTTTTCCTAAGGGGATGGCCAAACTTATGGCGTCATAATTTGCCAGTGTGCCTTTGTAAACGCCAGAAACGAATACCTCAAACAAATGCAATTCGGAGGTCTTGATAGCAATCTCCCTAATGATTTTTTGGTTATATTCTTTCTCCGTAGCATCTATTATTTTGCCATCATTTCGGACAAGGTATATGCTTGTTAGGCGACGGTCAAGGGTCAAAAGGGTTTTTAAATCCAAAGGTTTATGAATAGAGCTATTATTTTCAAAATTATTTGCAGCATTAACAGTTATTGTCTTTAAGTCATCAAAATACAAATTTGTTTTATTTATGGCAACCTCTTTTATCCCTGTTTCATACTGATTTAAAATCTTGTTGGTGTGGCGAAATTCCATCAGGGAAAAAATAATAAAAATGCCTACTAAAAAGACCGATAAAAGGGTAGGGAAGATCGGTTTAATCTTTTGAGAAGAATTTTTCATAATTGCTCTCCCTAAATGCTACTTAATGATCCCTTTTCTAGCAGCAACTGTTAAGGCTTCCTCTACTGAATGAACATTTAGCTTAGAGAAAATTTCCCTTAGCCTTCTTCTAAAGGTGGATAAGCTGATAAAAAGTTCAGTTGCAATTTCCTTTTGACTTCTCCCACTGGTAAGCAGTTGTAGAAGCTGAATATCTTTATCAGATAAACCGGAATCGGCTAAATTTAGCAGGGTATCTGTATTCAGACCAGGGTAAAGATAGGAACCACCCCGATAAGTCATTAAAATTGCTGCTTTTATCTCATCAAAGAAGGCGTATTTTGGTACAAATCCCCGCACACCACATTCCATCGCTTTTTTAATAAAAATTGGATCGTCATAGGTTGTTAAAGCCACATGCTTAATGTTAGGATACTGTTTCCTGATGATATTAACCAGGTCTAAGCCATCCCCGTCGGGTAGGCCAATATCCATAAGAATTACATCTATATCACTAGCTAGTTTGGACATGGCTTCTTGGCAGGAACCAGCTTCTGCCACTACAGTAATATTTTCTTCCAGTTCTAATAATTTTTTTAATCCTTCACGGAATACATTATGATCTTCTACCAACATGACTTTAATTTTATTCATCGTTCTGGCCTCCTGGTATAATGGGTACACTCAGGGTAACACAAAAACCTATTTCACAATAACCAAATACAATCGTACCCCCCATAAGGTTTGCTCGCTCCCTCATACCCCATAGTCCTTTGCCGGCTACAAAGTCAACTTCGCTACCGCCGTTATCCATTATTTCAATTTTTAAAGTATCATGTTCTTTGGTGAAATTAATATCAACCTCAGTGGCCCTAGCATGCTTAACAATGTTACTTAGTGCTTCTTGAATGATACGATAGATGATTATTTCATCTTTCTTTTTTAGTTTAAGGGATCTATCATGGTAGAAAATAAAAACTTTTATATTATTTAATTTTTCAAATGTAGTAATATATGATTCCAAGGCAGAAATCAATCCAACCTTATCAATTAAATAGGGGTGAATGTCATTCATGATACCACGCATTTCAATGGCAGCATTTTGACAATGGCTTCTTAGGTCACTAAGACTTTGCAACAATGGCTCTCCCTTTAAATCCCCATTTTTATGCAGACGAAGATTATAGTCCAGAGAGTGGATAATCGTTGACATATAACGGGCTATCCAGTCGTGAATCTCTATGGAAATTCTCTTGCGTTCTTTCTCTAGTGTATCCAGAAGCAGGGGCTTATCCTTTTGATTATTAGCAATCCGTGATACCATTATTGACCCGATAAAACGATCAAATAGCTTTGTCGGAATATAGTCGACAGTTAAATCAATGGACCGACCATCATCTTTATAGGTCACTTTATTTTTTAAAATTTCTTTTTGGTGTATTACGGAGTGAAACAAGGGTTGGATAGCATTTTGTAAACGCGGGAAAAATTCTGGAAACAGTTGTATATTTTTCCCTATTACATTTTCGGGAAGTAAGCCAAATAAATCTTGGCAGGATTTGTTTACATATTTTACATCCCCGTTACTATCAATAAACATAACAGCATCATCCGAGTATTCTGCTAATTCACTGATGTATACGCATTTTGCTAATAGTGGTTTGAATAGTAGATACGCCATATAAGGAAGTAAAAAAAGGGTAGATAATAAGATAAAAAGTAACAATTTGATTTTATTATCAATATTTAAGATGGTTATCTGAGAGTACTTCGTTATTTGTGCATCATTCTCATTTTTAATGATATTCAGCTTGTTCATGAGTTCGTAGGTTAATTCATTATTCCTATTATATAGATATTCAATATTTTCCCAGGAAGTATCTTTAGATTGTATTATGGGTATAACCTCTAAAGAAGCAAAGGACATAAAGGACTTGCTTAATTCAATTAATTGTAAGACATCTTGGTTTTGTGATAAAGTTGGAGAATTATACAATTCTGTTTGTTTTTTTGCAATGGAAGAGCTCTGCAAGTAATAGTTTTCTAAAAACTCTTGTTCCCCTAAGATAATATAATCCTGTAAATTGGAGGTCATGTTATTTATATTTGATGATAAATCGTCAAGATCCGCAAGCTGCTCTTGGAAAGACCTCATTCTATCTACCTGTTCATAGGTGTTCATAAATTTTATAAATAAAAAGATCGAGGTTACAAGGGTTAATATCAATAGGATTATAAATATTTTCAAAAGCCATTTGTTAACTGTCATAGCCACACCACTTTTTCATTTTTCATTTCTTAAAATTCGACAGGTAATTTCTAAAACCCTTTTAAATATTATGCAGGAAACAGCTAAACCATCCGCATATTAAGGTTGTCATGCTGATGACATAAAATTTGAAATAGGAATGACACAAAAATGATCACCCTCTTGACACAAAAGTGTCAAGAGGGTGATCTCTATTTTTCAATGTAGACTGAATGCGTTGACCGAAAACCAAAAAGAAATTATGATTTAGTTAACCAAAAAGAAAGCCAAAGATTATCAAATAAGTAAGTAATATTTGTAACAATGTAATCTTCAAAACCAAAACGAGGAGGTTATGTTGTGGTAAACATAAACCAAAACATATATCAAAAGAAAGAAAAACTTGTTAAGTGGTATGGTTGGATAGTAATACTCATTATATGTATAACACCTTTGGTTATATTGTTGTTACCTAAATTAATGTTAAATGTCGGAAGAATAAATAAAATACTAAGAGAATCCATTGTTCCAAACAATAAAACACTTAACGGTAAGGTTATCAATATTGCATGGCAAAAACACAATGATGGGGACATAGGTTGTATTGATGGTGACATTGAAATAGAAAGTGTAGATGCATCTATCGTACAATGTAAATTCAAAAAATATGTTGGTCCGAAATTCAGTGAGACATTTCAAATTAATAAATATGATCAAATATTAGTAAATGGAAGTTATCAGGACAATATCTTTTTAATTAGAAACTTGGGCAATCTCACGAATCAACATCTATATACATCGGAACCTCAAGTATCGGTGTATTAACCAATTAGTTTTTCAATTATATTACATTTATTGAAGGGAGGCATAAATCCAGAAAAATTTATAGGCCATCTTCAAAATATTAAAAAAATTGTGACGGAGGTGTATTGACTTGGCACAAACTCAAATCAGCCAAGCGCAAAGTAAAAGTCTAGGTGCTCAATTTGCGAAAGCAATTCCCGGTCTAATACTGGTTGCTTTACTTGCGGTTGCCGCAATGTGGGGAGAGGGTTACCTAAAAGCAAATCATAAGGCTTTTTTTGAAGCCACACTTTTAAACCATATCCTATTAGCTATTCTTTTCGGTATGTTAATTCGTAATACCATAGGGGTACCTTCGATACTAGAACCAGGTCTGAAATACTCTACTATTTTAACTAAAACAGGTATTGTAATTATGGGTACTAAATATACTCTGGCATCATTGGTAAAAGTTGGTAGTATTAGTATGATCTTTATTACTGTTACTTTGTTTGCAACCGTAGGTTTAAGCTTTTGGCTGCGTAAACGGTTTGAAATGACAGATCCTTTGGCAGGATGTTTGGCAGCTGGATTTTCCATTTGCGGTGTTTCTGCCACAGTGGCCACCGGCCCCGCAGTAAAAGCAAAGGGTCAGGAAATGGCCTATACCATTGCAACGATCTTGATCTTTGGTTTGATTGCTCTGTTTACCTTCCCTGCAATAGGTAAAGCCATTGGTTTAACAGAGAACCAATTTGGTGCTTGGGTTGGTGTAGGTATCGTTAACTCAGCACAGGTATTGGCTGCTGGTATGGCCTATGGTCCGGATGCAGGATTAATGGCTGGTATCTATAACATGGGTCGTGTAGTATTACTTCCCTTCGTAGTACTTTATATAGTTATGATGGTACTGAAAAACAACACCAGTGCTTCCAGCAATATCAATAAGACCCAATTTGTCATGGACAAATTCCCTGTTTTTATCATAGCTTTCTTAGTTGCTGTACTAGCTAACACAGCAGGTCTTTTCAGCAAAGAAGAAGTAAAAATGGCCGGCGAAATTATGAATTGGTGCTTTGCTTTAGGTTTTGCCAGCATTGGTCTAACAACCAGATTTTCCGATATGAAGGCCGCTGGTAAGGATGGTATCATTTTAGGCTTTATCGTTGGTGCAATTAAAGCTATTGTAGCCCTGATAGTTGTTATGTATCTGTTACCTTTATAAAAAATAATATTTAAAAATAAGTGGAGGTGTTGCTGAGTGGCTGATAAGGATAATGCTGCTGCTATGCAAGAATCAAGGGCTGCAGACCTTAAGGTTAGAAAGCAAGACTATATGGTAATTGGTTTGGGGATAATAATGTTAATCGTGGCAAAGATAATGGCATAAGTTTTCAAATGAATGGCAGGGTAGGGACCTAATCATAATTAGGTTTCCATCCTGCCATAATATCTTACTAAGGATACTTAGGAGGACAAACAATGTTTAAAAATATCCTTCTGGCGGTTCATGGCGATGAAAATAGGGAGTTTTTAGAAAGAGTATTGGAACTATGTAATTTTTTTAAAGCGGAAATTACTGTACTTCATGTGGCAGAAACAGGTTTAAGCCATTATGGTTATGTTGATCAGTTGGCCAGTGCCATAACGAAAGATCAGTTTATCGACTATATATACAATATGGCTAAAGAACGACAAGATAACATTTATAATGAATTTAAAGATCGGGCGGAAGCCACAGGGT
This sequence comes from Desulfotomaculum sp. 1211_IL3151, assembly GCF_036763075.1. Taxonomy (NCBI): domain Bacteria; kingdom Bacillati; phylum Bacillota; class Clostridia; order Eubacteriales; family Desulfotomaculaceae; genus Desulfotomaculum; species Desulfotomaculum sp. 1211_IL3151. The sequence goes on from NZ_JBAIYV010000040.1 coordinate 58,007, forward strand.
TAACTTTTCAGTGGCGTTTAAGGGAGGGGAAACCACAGTTAGAAATTGTCGAGGAATTTAAAAAAGGAAAGTATGATCTTTTAATTCTAGGGACTAAACCAAAATCCCCAGGCAATACATCAAGTAAAGTAAAGGAGAGAGTTTTAAAAGAAATAGCTAGTTCCGTCTTTATCATCAAATAATATGGTGACAAAATTATAAGTCAAAATTAATAATGTAGTGAAGAAACCCTTGTATCCATACAAAAATATGTTAAAATATTCACAACATGGAACAAGGGGGTGGGTACAATTAAACTAACCAATCCCGTCTTGCAAGATTTTTTAGGCTATTTAAAAGGTGTTCTTCCCTGTATTTTGCTGTTTATGTCATTTTATTGTATTGTACATTGCTGGAGTTATAATAGTATACTAGTTTTAGTTCCCATAACATTAGGAATATTTGTGTTATATCAATTCTTTGGGGATTCTTGAATAATAAACATATTAACAGACAAACCACCTTACTAAAGGTGGTTTTTTTTGTGATCGGACCGAGTCTAAAAATTAAAAAACTGCAAAAAGCCATCTTCATCAGGCGCAATTAAAAGGTTTTGCATGGGCCTATCAATGGTTCGACTACAATTTCCTATTTGTACAGTAACACCATCAAAGGCTTGATTAATTTTTATTCTCTTGCCTTCGGCTACCATTACGATCGACTTTGTACCCCTCTCAGAACCAATTTGTTTAATGAATACGTTATCCTGGGCTTGGATTATTCCACCTCGAACAATCCCGTTAACTGTTACACTGCCTTTGGCTATGATATGGGTATTGAAACAACCACTGGAAACTATCACATTGCCGGAACTCTTAATTACTGAATTAAGGGCAATATTGATATTTACTACACTATGACTCGTTAACAATGATTCAATATAATATGAGAAGTTAGTAAGGCTTGTTAGTAAAGATTGGTATTCACTGGCAGTATGGAATTGTAGTATATTTATACCGGTTAGTTTAGCCACTGCTTTTTGCAAAATTTCCCCATATGTTCCTAGAAGTTTTAAATCTACTTCTTTAAACGTATGAGTTATCCTATCAATGAGATTATAAAAGTTCGGAAAACGTTTTTCGATAAGTGACATTAAAATACAACCAAATATAATCAGTTTTTTTGTTTCTAGCTTCTCAAGCATTAAATTTGCTAAAATAAAAAGATCTTCCATGGCTTCTAATAATTCATACAGAAGGGGTTTAATGGTATTACATATAACTATAAAGCCACCACCGGTAATATCGGAGTTTACGATATTACCTTTAATTGTAACATCGCCACCAGCTGTTATCTGGCATCCCGTGACTATTTTGGCAATAGTAATGTTACCACTGGCGCTTACGTTCATCTCATTTTCCACTGAACCTTTGATGCTTACATGACCATTAAATCGAATATTGCCTGTTTCAAGATTAACATCACTAGGTAAATTTAAAATAGGATCAATAGAGATGATACATTTTGTATTGGCTAATTTTACATGTGGCAGCCCATTCGAGGTTGCAATAGCTTCTAGACCATTATCGGTGATTTTTACGCCTAATCCACTAAGTAAGGAAATTACTTTAGGTGCCTTTGCCTTACATGCAGTATTGGTTACAGTAATCCCAGGTGAGCCTTCCTTGCCAGGCATCTTTCTAACTAGAACATCCCCTGTAGTCACAGAAGGAATATTGTATAGTTCTTTAAAATCAATGGTTTCAGCTAGATCTTGGTTGTCTGTAATTTTTCTTTTCTCGTAAATAGGCTCTATAGAATCATCCAGTGTAACTCCTGGTTGCAGGCCTTTAGCAACTAATAACATACCCTCAGGCTGGTTTTTGATTATTGATCTAATTGCTATTGAATTGATACCATATGTTACGTTATTCTTTTTCAGGATATCAATTAGTGTTTCATAGGTTTCGTTAAAAACAAAATCCTTCTTTTCTTCAGCCACCAGTAACAAATTATTAGTAGGGGGGCAATCAACTAGTTGGTAACTACTAATGCATGCTTTTTTAATATCTAAAAAGGCCGACATTTTGTCAGGTGATATAAGAATTTTGATATGTCCTTGAGTGGTGTGCGATAGAGGCTTTACCTCAATGACATCTTCCTGACAAACTTCAATACGACTAGTCATCGGAAGACCATTAATATAGATTTGAATTTCCTTGCACGGGGTTAGCGTCGCCTTTTTAGCTCCCTCGGCGGGATTTCTGACAAATATTTTACCACCCGATACCCAAGCCATACCATCTCCGAACTCGGGAGGGGGGGAGGGCGGTGAAGTATCGTCATTTTGAGAAATTTGAGAATAACTGCCACTATCCGTTACTTTCATCTATACCCCTCCAATCAAGAAATTAGTATATACCACCTGGACAAAAGGTGTTGGTAGGCCTAGTGTTACTTGATTTAAGATAGATAGGTGAAATATATAATGATAGTATATCATGGGTCAGGAATAAAACTAAGTATGATTACAGCTTTAGATCAAAACCTACCAAAAACTTGCAGAAAAAGCACGGTACAGTTTTTAATTTATTGGTTCCGATAATATATATTATGTTAACTTAGACCATCAAAACGCGATGGGGGTGCCTCTCTGCACATAGATGAACGTGTCCGGCGACAAAAAAGTGTCGATTATTACGACAAAATAGTACCGATTATTACCTGAGTCTAAAAGCCCTATCCAAAACTAATGTTTCTAAACAATAATAGGTTTCTAATTGATTCATCTTGTATTGCAAAGTCATATAATTCTTGATTATATTGATTTATATCATCTAAATACATTTCTAAATCACTTAAAAAGTGACTAGCAATATCCTGATTCGGAATAAGTGAATCAAAATATAACTTTATAATTGCTATTGTATTATCAAGAAGTTCTTGGAACTCTATTTTTAATCTTGGGAAATCTTCTGTTATATTATCAAAATAATATTCAATTATATTCAAACATCTTACTAATGGATGAGGATGGGAATTTTCTTTTATATAAAAGTCTTTTTTATTAATTGAATATTTGGGTTCTAACTGATTAATAACTCCAAAATAAAATAAGCTTTTAGTTATAATCATGCTGGCACAGCCAACAAACAGTAAACATTTTAACTTCTCATCATTTTTAGCTTTAAGCTTTTTATATACGCTAAATACATATTTTAAAACTTCAAAACTTGCCATTCTATCTGCATCAAATTCCCATACATGTTTTTTAATATCAAATCCAGTCATTTCAAGATTCTCATGTAACAAATAATTATCTCTATTATAAAGATCACTATTTAATTGTAGAATATGTTCAAATTCGTGGTTAAAAGTAAATTTTATCGAACAATCCAATATGAATTTACTGTAATCAAAGTCCGTATCCTCTTCTAAATCACAATAAGCCTCAAATAAAGGTTTTTCATTAATAATGCCAGCCAATAAAATATTTTTGAAATATTCTTTGTCAAATTTTCTTTTTAGCAAAATGGGATAGCCATTTGTAATACCTATTATATTATATCCTTCTCTCTTTGAAGCAAAGGCATTACATGTATCATTGCTTTTTATATAAAAACAATAGTCTTTTATATTGAATAAACTTGCATAATCCTCAAATAACTCTTGAAAGGAATTTTCAAAACATGCATATACATCAGCTATTTCTGAGTCAAAATCTTGATAATTAAAAACATCTTCGATTACTTTATGTTTAAGAAGTAATTCTTTTTTCACAGAACTCATATAATATTATTCCCTCCACCATCTTTGCAAATTTAATATTACATTGGGGTGCTTGTTTGTCTTGTGTAGTTCTATTCTTCAACTGCCCATTATTATAAATGCTACAATAAAAGTGAGCCAAAATTGAAGGAAACGCCAGAAAAAAATTGAGCCACTTTCAACCAAAAACCTGTATTATCAGAAAGTTACATCTGTTGATACAGGAGGTAAAAAGGAGTGG